>NZ_JADWOM010000008.1:0-191385 GCF_016106645.1 Acinetobacter sp. ACIN00229 | reverse complement strand
CGCTTTATCTGATTCATCTAAAGCAGCAACTAATTCGATTGGACTTTCTAAACGTTCTAAGTAAGCTTTTAATTGAGTTTTAATGTTTTGATCTAACATCTGTTTTTACTCCAATGCATCCAAATTCTTTCAATAGATGCATAGTACGTTAAAACACAGAATAGGTGAAACAGTATGTTTTTATAGATTTAATCGGTTTTTTAGATTTAATTGTTATTTTCTTCATCAAAAAAAGCCAACCTGAACTCATCCAGCGCAGGTCGGCAAACTGGTTAAACTAAAGTAAGACCACGCCAAATACTGCTCCAGCAATCAATACATGCAAGGGATGAACTTTTTTAATTAAAGATAATAAAGTTGCAATGACTACCATAATGACAAGTAAAGTATTTATTGCCGCTGCCTCAGAAATAATCCACGCACTGGCAAGCACTGTTCCCACAGTTACAGGCTGTAAAGCAAGCTGTAAAACACGGCGCCATTTCTTATCTTTAAATTTTGACCAACCTCTCATTACAAACACAGTAATAATTGATGAAGGTAAAAATTTAGCTGTAGACGTTACCAGTAGACCTGACAACCCTGCTACATGCCATCCTACCAACGGTACAATCATCATATTTGGACCGGGTGCTGCTTGAGCCATGGCAAATAATGCACTAAATTCTTGTGCCGTCATCCAATGATGAATATCAACGACTTGGCGTTGCATTTCAGGCAAAATTGTATTGCCGCCACCAAATGCAATAAGAGACAATTGAGTAAAAATGATGGCTAAAGTAAGTAAAACTGCACCCATTACACACGTCTCCAAATAATAGTTGAATAAAGTGCCAACAAAATCAGCATGGTCAAAAGCAAGGAGATTTTTAGAAAAGCAATGCTAACAATTGCTGCCACAACAACACACATCGCTATTGGGTTACGTAATAATGGTTTCAACATTTTTAAGCCAGTTGCCACCAGAAGCCCTGCTGCTGCTGCTCCTAACCCTTCAAAAAGATGCTTAACCATAAGGTTGTCTTGGAACTGCTCATAGACATAATGTAAAAGTACAACAATTATCGTAGGCGCAAGGATCAAGCCAATCAGTGAACTCACCGCTCCACGGACACCGCGAAACTCCATGCCAATCGCAACCGATAAATTAATAATATTGCCGCCCGGTAAAAATTGACACAGACCCAGTAATTCAGTGAATTTTTCAGGACTTAACCACTGTCTCTGCTCTACAACGACTTTACGAGCCAAAGGTAATACACCACCAAATCCGATTAAACCTAATGTTAAAAAACCTAAAAACAGTTCTGTGCAAGTCGGTACGCTCTCCTTCTGCACAGCAATCTCAACATGGTTCATTTTCGTTACTTTTCACTTTATCTGACCAAGATAGAATGCTACTTTTATGATATATCTACAAATGCTTTTATTTTCACTAACCATACCCTAAAGGTATTCCTATGCTAGATTTACATAAGCTTCATGCCTTTGTGGTGGTGGTAGAAGAAAAAAATATCACGCATGCAGCAAACCGATTATTTATTCAACAGCCGCCTTTGACGCGTTTACTCAAAAAGCTTGAAGAAGAACTCGGTACACAGTTACTTATTCGCCAGCCTCGTGGCATTGAACCGACTGAAGCGGGTTTAGCCTTATTTAAAGAAGCACAACTTTTATTAGAACATGCCAAACATATTCCAAAATTAGTCCAAGATGTTAGCCAAGGTAAAACTGGACAACTCAATATTGGTTTTACAAGTTCCGCAGGTTTGCATCCGCTCATTTCACTCGTATTGCGGTCATATCGAGAAATATATCCAAAGGTACTAACCAAACTTGAAGAAGCAGGCAGCCAAAAACAATTAGATCGATTAATCTCAGAGAAACTTGATATCGCTTTTTTAAGAGCACCCATCAGCCGTGATATTGGGCTAAAGCATCTTCATATATTAGATGAGCCAATGGTAGTGGCATTACCTATGGGCCACCCACTTACACAAAAAGAAAAAATTAGCTCAAATGACTTATCAGATGAAAATTTTGTTTTATACCGTCGTTCTTCAGGACAAGGTTTATATGACAATATTTTATATAGTTGCTATCAAGCAGGCTTTAGTCCACGCATTATTCAGGAAGCACCTCGTCCAACCGCAACATTAAATTTAGTCGCGGCTGGAATTGGTATAACGATTGTGCCAGCCTCAATGCATAACTTTTGGGAACATGAAATTGTATATCGCGAGTTTGATGACTCTATAAAAATGAATGCGCCTATTTACTTGATTACACGAGAAAATGAGAATTCAGCGAAAGTTTCAAACTTCATTGAGCTCATGCAAAAACTATTACCAACGATGACTTGAGTGCAAGCAACGAGACAATAAAAAAGTGCCTCTCTAAAGGCACTTTAATAAAACTTTGATCAAATAAATTTTGTTATATCTCTTAAGCGTAATACTTTTTCTTTAACCAAAGCGAAACTGAAACCAATGAAATCAGCACAGGTACTTCAACCAATGGTCCTATTACTGTAGTAAATGCTACAGGTGATGCCAAACCAAAAGTTGCAATCGCAACAGCTAAAGCCAACTCAAAGTTATTACCTGCCGCGGTAAATGAAATTGCCGCTGTACGCGGATAATTATTCCCCATACGTTTACTCATAAAGAAGCTTATAAAGAACATCACCACAAAGTAAATCGTGAGTGGAATCGCAATTCGCAGTACATCTAAAGGTAAGCTCACCACATCACCACCTTTTAGACTAAACATCGCCACAATGGTAAAAAGTAAAGCAATTAAACTAATCGGGCTGATTTTTGGTAAAAATTTAGTTTGATACCAATCTAACCCTTTTGATTTAACTAAAACCAAACGCGTCAAGAACCCCATTAAGAATGGAATACCTAAGTACACCAAAACCGCATGTGTGATGGTCCAAAAATTCACATCAATGACTTGCCCTGCCACACCAAAATAAGGCGGTAAGAAAGTTAAGAAAAGCCATGCATAAGTGCTAAAGAACAAAATTTGGAAAATACTGTTAAAAGCAACCAACGCTGCAACATATTGGTTATCGCCACAAGCCAAACCATTCCAGACCAATACCATTGCAATACAACGTGCCAAGCCAATTAAAATGAGGCCAGTCATATACTCTGGATAGCTATGTAAGAAAATAATCGCAAGGATAAACATTAATACTGGAGCAATAATCCAGTTCTGTACCAACGATAAAGTTAAGGTTTTCTTATCTTTAAATACTTCTGGTAACGCAGCGTAATCAACCTTTGCTAAAGGTGGATACATCATCAAAATTAAACCAATCGCAATTGGAATATTAACGTTATCTACACTTAATTCGTTTAAAGACACAGATGCTTGAGGAAAGAAAACTCCAATCGCTAAGCCTAAAGCCATCGCAATAAAAATCCACAGCGTCAGGTTTCGATCTAAAAAGGAAAGCCCTTGTTTGGTCATGCTCTACTCGATGAAAGAATTGATTAATGTTGTTCAATGCATACAACTGACTAAGTACTGATACTAAAAAAACAAATTTTTAAGACAAAAAACTAGGAAGATTAATCACAGCACGTTGTAGTAGTGAAAGGTTGATCTTGTTGTTTGACTCTTGTCTTAGTCTCATCATTTCCGATCACCTTTAAAATATCTAAAGCCCAGACAGGTAAATCAGGATTTAAGCTGTAATAGACCCACTGGCCTTTTCTTTCATCCAGTAATACGCCATGAGTTCTTAATAATGCCAAGTGTCTGGAGATTTTCGGTTGGCTCAACTCAAGCTGTTCTGTTAGCTCACAAACACAAATATTTTGTTTGTTTAGAACTAATTTAAGAATATTTAACCGAGTTTGGTCAGATAGACATTTAAAGAAATCGACTTGGTTGATCATATCTTCAACAGAATATATTTGTTATTGCAAATATACGGATATCCATATATAAAAGCAATATCTTAATTCAACGCTGAATTTACGCCATGACTGAGCAAGTAAAAATCTATCATAACCCTGCTTGTGGAACCTCACGCAATACATTGGCGCTTATTCGTCATGCTGGGATTGAACCCAGTATTATTGAATATTTAAAAACACCACCAAGTAAAGATGAGCTAATCCAACTCATTAAGGATTCAAACTTAACTGTACGTGAAGCAATCCGTAAAAATGTTGATCCATATAAAGATTTAGAGTTGGAACAAGCTCATTGGACCGATGAGCAGTTAATTGCTTTTATGGTGCAGTACCCAATTTTAATTAATCGCCCATTCGTGGTAACACCAAAAGGCACACGACTTTGCCGCCCTTCTGAAGTGGTGCTCGACATTTTAGATTCAAAAAACTTAGGCTATTTTGCGAAAGAAGATGGTGAAGTGATTATTGATGAACAAGGCAGTCGTATAAAGTAATTGAAGATACTTATTAATATAAAAAGCTAAATGGCATGGAACCATTTAGCTTTTTTTGAATGAAACGGATTAAAAATAGGATTTGATAAAAGGAAGCAGTTGCTCTCCAATTACCATGCCTAATAAACCGACTAATGCAACAAGAGGTGGAGCTGGTGACTTAACATTTAAAACGTAATATAAGACACCAACGAGCAACCCTACAGCCAAAGATAACAAGTACATTTTCATCGTACATACCTTAGAGAAGCAAGCCATTTAACGAGGCAGGTTCCCATACTGTTTTATTTAAAATGCAAAACAAGAACACCCGAGTGCACCCCAGAAAGATTTTTTATCCTTATCATTTACAGGAACATCAAGCATCCATGAGTGGCTATGTCCATGCATACCACAACTGCTAGTACATTCACACAATGCACTTTGTGACTGTAATGATTGATTCGAAGGTGCATTACGATTTTCGGATAAACGCCACTGACCACCAAAGCGTTTTACTGGCGACCATGTTGGAGATGCTGGCGGTAATGGCGGATCGTCTTGCTTAAACTCAGCCCCTGCATATACCACTTTTCCGCCTAAAACAGTGAGTACAGACTCAATCCACTGGATATCTTCTGCTTCCACTTTGAAGTAGTCATCGGACAATACGACCAAGTCAGCAAGTTCCCCTGCTGTGAGTGAACCTTTGACATCTTTTTCACCTGAGAACCAAGCCGAACCTTTAGTCCAGAGTTTAAGTGCTGTCTGACGGTCTAATAGATTTTTTTCATCATAGAGTGGTAAACCACCGACTGTTTTACCCGTACTTAGCCAATACAAACACACCCAAGGGTTATAAGAGGCAACACGAGTCGCATCTGTCCCAGCCCCCACAGGAACACCAAGTTCTAACATTTTCTTAACTGGTGGCGTTGCCTGAGCAGCTTCGGCACCATAGCGTTTTACGAAAATCTCACCTTGATATGCCATACGGTGTTGAATGGCAATACCACCACCCAACGCACCAATACGTTCGATATTACGTTCAGATACAGTTTCGGCATGGTCAATAATAAATCGAGTTGCAAACGGCTGTTTTGAATTTACTTTCTCAAAGACATTGAGCAAACGATTAATACTTTCATCATAGGTTGCATGAATACGGAATGGCCATTTCTTTTCAGCCAAGTGTTCTACAATGGCTTCGAGTTCGCCTTCCATTTTTTCTGGTAAATCCGGACGTGGCTCATAGAAATCTTCAAAGTCGCCCGCTGACCACGTCAGGTTCTCACCTGCTCCATTCATTCTAAATAGTTCATCACCATCGCCCGGAAATGTCATTTCTGTCCAGCGGCGATAATCATCAAGCTCTTGACCTGCCTTCTGAGCAAATAAGTTATAAGCAATTCGCACTGTCATCTGATTTTGATCGTGCAATTGCTTAATCACATCATAATCTTCAGGATAGTTTTGACCACCGCCACCCGCATCAATTGCTGACGTAATACCTAATCGGTTCAACTCACGCATGAAATGGCGAGTTGAATTGACTTGGTCTTCAACTGGCAATTTCGGTGCTTTACCTAAGGTCGAATATAAAATCATAGCGGATGGAGTTGCCAGCAATAAACCTGTTGGCTCACCCTTTTCATCTCGTACGATCTTGCCACCCGGTGGGTCTGGCGTGTCTTTGTTAAAGCCTAATACATCAAGCGCAGCTCGATTCAACAAAGCACTGGCATATAAATGTAAAACGAATACAGGAGTATCTGGCGCAGCTTTATTAATTTCTTCTAAAGTCGGTAAACGCTTTTCGGCAAACTGGAACTCAGTCCATCCGCCTACGACACGAACCCATTGTGGAGCTGGCGTATTGTCTGCTTGCTCCTTAAGTAAGCGTAATGCATCAGCAACGGATGGCACACCTTCCCAGCGCAGTTCCATATTGTAATTTAGGCCACCACGAATAATATGCAGATGACTGTCATTTAGACCCGGTATAACGCGACGACCATTTAAGTCAACGACTTTGCTTGTAGATGTTGCGAGCTTCATAACCTCATCATTTGTGCCTGTGCGTACGACTTTACCGTCTGCAATCGCAATTGCTTGTACTTCGGGGTTCTGAGGATCTAGTGTTGTGATTTTACCGTTTATGAGTATGAGGTTTATTTCGGTCATTCTGAACTCCATTCTTGTGAATTATCGTTCTAAAAAATAAAGGCATATCCGTATTAATATCACTTCAATATTGAATACTAGATATGCCTTTACCTAAATAAGTACTATTTTATTTTGCAGGAACGGGTGCAAGTACTTCGTGTTTTGATGTGGTACGTTCAGGTGTCTTATGAACCATTGTATAAGCATAGTCCACACCCATACCGTAAGCACCAGAATGCTCACGTACAATTGCCATGACTGCATCATAAGTATCACGGTGTGCCCAATCACGTTGCCATTCAAGTAATACTTGTTGCCAAGTTACCGGAACAACACCTGCTTGAATCATACGTTGCATAGAATAGTCATGTGCCTCTTTCGATGTACCACCAGAAGCATCGGCAACCATATAAATTTCATAATCGCCTTCAAGCATGGCGCCAAAAGCAAAGGTGTTATTGCACACTTCAGTCCATAAGCCTGAAACAATCACTTTTTTACGATTATTTTTTGCAAGCGAATCACGTACTTTTTGGTCATCCCATGAATTCATTGAAGTACGTTCTAGTAATGGAGCATCTGGAAATACATCTAAAAGTTCTGGATAGGTATGACCAGAGAAGCTTTCAGTTTCAACCGTGGTAATGGTGACAGGAATATTGAATGTTTTAGCTGCTTTTGCTAAGCCTACAGTATTATTCTTTAATACTTGGCGGTCTATTGATTGTACCCCAAAAGCCATTTGTGGCTGATGATCAATAAAAATAACCTGACAATTTGTTGGTGAAAGTTGTTCTAAAAGTGACTTATTCATGGGTAAACTCCATTATTCCTTATGAGTAATGCATTAAAATTGCTTACTGGTCATTATCAAAACAGATAAAAATGTAAAAGCATAGACAGCAAATCAGCACGAATCTGTATGCTGTACGAATACAATAAAATCAATGATTGCTTTTTAATTTTTATAGTTTAATCATTGATATATATTTTTTTAACTTTTGCTTATCCATGGATCGATTAGACTGTATTTCCACTTTTGTAAGTGTCGTAGAACATGGGAATTTTAGTAGCGCAGCCAGAGCACTCGACATCTCTCGTGACTTAGTGGCCAAACGTGTTTGCTACCTCGAAAATGACCTGAAAACTACACTGCTAACTCGAACCACAAGACAGATGAACCTCACCTCTTGTGGAGAAAAGTTTTA
Source organism: Acinetobacter sp. ACIN00229 (assembly GCF_016106645.1). NCBI lineage: Bacteria > Pseudomonadati > Pseudomonadota > Gammaproteobacteria > Moraxellales > Moraxellaceae > Acinetobacter > Acinetobacter sp. ACIN00229. The sequence goes on along the minus strand of NZ_JADWOM010000008.1, from coordinate 183,606 downwards.
TCAGCATAGCAAAGTCATTTTAAGTGAGTTTGAATGGGCTGCCTACGAAATTAGCTATAACCAACAGTACCCAGAAGGTGAACTCAAGCTCAATACGCCAATGTCTTTTAGCAATATTTTTCTTCAAAATATCATTTCAGACTTTATTGAGAAATATCCCAGCATTAAAATTGATCTATTCATGACTGATCAACTACTAGACATGAATAATAATAAATTTGATTTAACCATTCGTGTAGATGGCTCTCCTCCAAATTTAGCAAATAGTAAAATATTAAATACCTATCAGCGCTATCTATATGCGACACCTGAGTATTTCAATCAGCATGGATTACCAGACTCATTAGAAGAACTTAAAGAACATAAATTTCTGATTTATTATCAGGATAGTCGACATAAGAAATTGATTTTCCAAAAAGATCAAAAAGAAGTGTCCTTTAATTGCTTCCCAGTCATGACCTGTAATAATGGTGAATTATTATTAGATATGTGTTTAAAAGATCACGGTATCGTCTTTCTTCCAGAGTTTATTGCAGAGCCTTACTACAAAGAAGGTAAATTACAGAAATGTTTGGAGGACTACACCAGTCAGCCACTTCACTTATATGTGACATGGCCAAACCGTAAAATTTTGTCGAAGAAAGTAAAACTATTTATTGATTTTTTAACGCATCAAATCATTCCTATAAAATAACCAATCTGGGCCTTTTCCATAGGAAATGGCCCATTATTTTTTGTTAGTTTAAATGGTTTCAATTTTCTTATTTTTAAATAAATTTAATAAATTTTGCTCTGCTGTTGCTGTGCTGTCTTCTTCAACAAATGTTGTCGCGTAGTGTTCTAAATGCTCTTCCATCAATTGAGTTGCTCGTTTTTCATCGCCTTGCTCAATGGCATTTAAAATTGCACGATGTTCATCTACCGAACAATTATTATGTTTGGGAATTTCATATAACCCAATTAATAACGAAGTCCTTGCAATAAGCGTCTGCAAATAACTGGTCATAATCGTATTTTGATTTGCTTCAATCAGCTTTAAATGAAATTGCCCTGATAGCTTAATCCACTCGGCCCAATTTCCAGCTAAACGCTCATGAGACTCTTGATCGACTAAACCTCGAAGCTCACTAAAATCTAGGCTATGTGACTTTTGAGCCAGCTTTTTTACAGTAGCGATTTCAAGCATGCTACGTGCTTCAAAGACCTCTTTTGTTTCATGAGCACTATGTTTTGCGATGAGTGCTCCACGATTGGGCTGAATTTCGATGACCTTATCATGTGCAAGTTTGACGAAAACACGTCTTAACACTCCTCGCGTTACACCGAATGCTTCACACAAAGGTGCTTCAACTAAACGTGCGCCAGGGGCAAGTTGTCGATTTAAAATAGCATCTACAATAGCGTTATATATATGGTCATCAATTTCATCATTGCTCATTTCTACGGCTTTTTTTGGTGCATTCGATGGCATTGATTTTTCCATTTTTTATTGATGCTCCCTCTTTTTAAGACTTTATCTAATGACAATAGTGTAAGTTTAACTTAAGCGTTTTGGAATATTGTTCTCATTCCCAAACACTTATGTTGAGCTAAACAATTCAATATTAGACCTCTAAATATCCACTTATACACCTAAATTTACTTACTTTTTATAAAAATTAAGCACTTCTCATTTTATAAATTTGTCTCTGCATATCCAAATTTCATACCAGTTTAAATAACTCATAAGCGCTACTTCTTAAATTTGGCATAACTTTTGCTCAATTAAGATTGTGCACAATTTAAATACAACATTGTGCACAATCTTAATTTCATTCTTTTAGACAGAAAAACAATGCTGCTGAAAGTGCCTCCATCTTAAGGAAGTGAGTGTTCAAGATGAATAATACCGAAGCAATAACTAAACCTTCTTATGATGCAAAACTGACAAATCAAGACTTGGCTCCTTTAAAAAAGCAAACATGGGGCGCTTATAATATTTTTGCTTTCTGGATGTCTGATGTTCATAGTGTCGGCGGTTATGTCATGGCTGGGAGCCTTTTTGCACTAGGGCTCAATAGCTGGCAGGTACTTTTATCTTTACTCATCGGCATTGCCATAGTTCAGTTTTTTACAAACCTCATTGCCAAGTCTAGCCAACAAACAGGCACGCCCTATCCTGTTATTTGCCGCGCAACCTTCGGTGTGCTTGGTGCAAATATTCCTGCCGTTATTCGTGGTCTTATTGCTGTCGCATGGTATGGCATTCAAACCTATTTGGCCTCAAGTGCTTTCTTATTGGTCATTTTAAAGTTCTTTCCAGAATGGTCTGTCTATGCCGATGTTTCAACTTATGGCTTTCTTGGGCTTTCCTATTTAGGATGGGTTGGCTTTATGCTGCTTTGGCTACTTCAGGCGATTGTTTTTTGGTCTGGCATGGACAGCATTCGTAAGTTTATTGACTGGGCAGGTCCAGCTGTCTACGTTGTAATGTTTGCGATGGCAGTATGGCTCATCTGGAAAGCTGGCTGGCAAAATATTGATTTAAACTTGAGCGGTGTTCAATACGACGGTTTTGCGGTTGTACCCGTCATGATTGGTGCTATTGCGCTTGTTGTTTCATATTTTTCAGGGCCTATGCTGAACTTTGGTGACTTCTCTCGTTATGGCAAAAGTTTTAATGCCATTAAAATAGGAAACTTTCTTGGACTACCGATTAATTTCTTAGGCTTTTCTTTACTTACTGTGGTGTGTATTGCGGCAACGCTTCCAGTCTACGGCAAGCTCATTACAGACCCTGTCGAGATGGTTGGAAAACTTGATAGTACCTTTGTGGTGATTTTAGGCAGCTTGACCTTAATGATTGCCACCATTGGAATTAATATTGTCGCTAACTTTGTTTCACCTGCCTTTGATTTTTCTAATGTTTCACCGAGCAAAATTAGCTGGCGCATGGGTGGAATGATTGCAGCAGTTGGTTCAATTTTCATTACCCCATGGAATTTATTTAATAATCCTCAAGTAATCCACTACACCATTGATATTTTAGGTGCATTTATCGGTCCGCTTTTTGGCGTATTGATAGCCGATTTTTACCTCGTTAAAAAACAAAAAATCGAAGTAGATGATTTATATACATTAGATACCAAAGGTTTGTATTGGTATCAAAATGGTTATAACTACTCTGCCTTTTATGCCTTAATTCCAGCTTCATTAATTCCTATTCTCTGCGTACTTTTACCACAACTATCAGGGCTAGCTAATTTCACATGGTTTATTGGGATGGGATTCGGTTTTGTCATTTACCGATTTCTTAATCAACCGCTTGCCCATGGTAAATCGGCAATGACGAAGGTAAAAGTACAGTGAAAATTAAAATTATTAATCCCAATACTACTCAAAGCATGACAGACAAAATTGCTGCATCAGCAAAGATAGTCGCAGGTTCTAGTACTCAAATTATTGCAGTGAGTCCTCAAATGGGCCCTGCAACAATTGAAAGTTATTATGATGAAGCATTAAGTGCAGTAGGTGTGCTGGAGGAAATTCGCCAAGGTGAATTTCTAGGTGTAGATGCTTATGTTATTGCCTGTTTTGGTGACCCTGCGCTTTATGCTGCCCGTGAAATGACTTCAGCGCCTGTGATTGGGATTGCCGAAGCAGCTATGCGAACCGCAAGTTATGTAAGTACTGGTTTTAGTGTGGTCACAACCTTACAACGCACAGTGAATATGAGTTGGCATCTGGCTCATCGCTATGGCGCTCAACCCTTCTGTAAAAATGTTCGAGCTTGTGATATCGCAGTTGAAGAGTTAGAGCTTCCTGACTCAAATGCCTATCGAACCATACGAGATGAGTGCAAAAAAGCACTATTAGAAGATAAAAGCGATGCGATTGTTTTGGGCTGTGCAGGTATGAGTGATTTGTGCCTAAAACTACAAAACGAGTTGGGAGTGATTGTTATTGACGGCGTTGCAGCAGCAGTTAAACAAGCTGAAATGTTAGTTCAGTTAAATTTAAAAACCAGCAAAGTTGGTGATTGGGCTTCACCTCCCGTAAAGAGTTACACAGGTATATTGTCAGAATTTGGAATGCGCTAAAGAGTTATTGCTTCAATTCCAACTCAAAACGCTGCGTTGGAATTGAAACGGCTGAAAATCAAAGAATTAAACTTCGGCTAACTCTGGCTGTTGTTCATTTTTATAAAATGGCACATCACCGTTAATAGTTGCACGGTGCATGATGCGATGAGCATCGCCATAATCAAATAATGCTTTATGTTGTGTGCAACGGTTATCCCAAATCGCGATATCACCATCTTGCCACTTCCAACGCAAATGAAATTGCTCTTGGGTCGCATGTTCAAACAAGAAATCAAGTAATTGCTCACTTTCTTGTTCAGGTAACTCATTAATGCGAGTGGTAAAGCCCTCACTTACAAACAACAAAGGCTCACCTGTAACTGGATGGGTACGCACCACTGGATGAACCACTGGAGGATTACGCTTAAAGGTTTGCAACAGCTTTTCACGCTCTTCTTCGTTATGGGCAAAACGTTCAAGTGGAAAAGACTTACGAATATCGTGTGTTGCAGTTAAGCCACGTAATTTTTGCTGTAACTCAAGCGGGAGCCCTTTAAAAGCTGCTGTATTACTCGACCATAATGTATCTCCGCCTACAGGTGGAATTTTAATGGCTTGCAACACACAACCTAAAGGTGGATTTTTACTAAAAGTCACATCTGTGTGCCAAAGTTCATTGTCACGCAAGTCTTGTTTCCAACTGTCGAGCACCATCACTTCAGGTACATCTTCAATTGAAGGATAAATCGGGTGCACATGTAAGCTGCCAAAACTGCGTGCCAAATCTGCTTGTGCTTGTGGCGCTAATTGTTGCTTTCGAAAAAAAATGACCTGATGATCAAGCAAAGCCTGCTGGATTTGTTGCGTTGTCTGTTCATTTAACGCATTCAAATCAATATCGTGAATAATTGCGCCAATGGTAGGCTTGATCACTTCAATATTTAAGTTTGCTACTTCTGTATTCATCTTCTTTACTACAACTGCTGACCATACCAAGGAGAAAACTGTTTTTGTAACCAACGTAAAAACAGCTCAAAACTAACTGCGACAATCGCAATCACAATAATGCCTAGAATCACCGTATCGGTAATTAAGAACTGTGCTGCCGATTGCACCATAAAACCAATACCGCGGTCCGCTGCAACCAACTCTGCTGCAACTAATGTTGACCAACCCACCCCAAGACCAATACGAATACCGGTAATAATATGAGGTAAAGCCGTTGGTAAAATGACATGCCAAAATACTTGTGTCTGACTTGCTCCTAGCGACAATGCCGCACGTTCACGATTAAGCTGATGGCTTAACACACCATGTGCACTACTAATAATGACAGGCGCCAAAATCGAGAAGAAAATCAAAAGTACTTTTGTGGTTTCGCCAATACCGAACCAAATAACAAGTAAGGGTAAATAAGCTAACGGCGGAATTGGACGTAATAATTCAACCAAAGGATCTAGAACAGCGCGAACCCATTTGTTCAGGCCCATCCATAAGCCCAGTGGTACACCAATCACCACGGCAGCAATCAAAGCTAAAAATACACGAGAGATACTAGCGGCCAAGTGTTGCCACAAAGTAGCCTTCATAAAGCCTTCTTGGCTGACCGATATAAATTTTTGCCAAACTGCCTGTGGGCTCGGTAAAAACAGTTCAGGTACGACATGCAAAGCAGTAATGAGGAACCAGAGTGCAACCACACTTCCCACACTAATTATGCTAACTGCCAAAGTACGATGCTTTTCAAAAAATGACGATAGAAATGAAGCATTTTCTGTTTGCACATCTGGCTTAAGTTTTAGCCCTGCTTTGTCATATTCATAGACGTTATCTTTAGTACTCATGTGGTTAACGCCTCCTTACCGCTTTGTTTTTGTGCCCTTAAACTTTCAAACAACTGCTCTCTGAGCTGAATAAATTGAGGGTCTGATTTAATTGAGCGAATAGACTCGCCCTGACGATATCGATTAGCAAAATCGAGATGTAGAGTTTCTACAATTTTGCCTGGATGCGCTGTCATTAGTACCAGTTGATTGCTAAGCAATAATGCTTCTTCAATGTCATGAGTAATTAAAAAGAAGCTTTTATTTTGTTGAATCCATAAATCGAGCACTAACTGCTGCATGTTTTCACGCGTAAAAGCATCTAATGCCGCAAAAGGTTCATCTAACAAAATAAACGGCGCGTGGCTGATCAAAGCTCTGGCAATACCAACACGTTGTTTCATACCACCGGAAAGTTCCCAAATATTGGCTTTTTCAACGTGACTTAAACCTACAATTTTTAAAATTGCGTTCACTTGTGCTTCGATATCTGCGCGCTTTAAACCTTTTAACTGCAAAGCGAAGCCAACATTATCTGCAACATTCAACCAAGGAAGGAGTGCATGATCCTGAAACACGACAGCGCGGGTTACATCTGGTCCATTTACCACTTCATGATTTACAAGCACATCACCTGAACTCGGCTTTTGAAACCCTGCCAAGATATTAAGCAAAGTTGTTTTGCCACAACCTGACTCGCCTAAAATCACGGTTAAAGAACCTTCTTCAATCGTTAGGTTAATGTCTTGTAAAACTGGCTTTTGCTGTTTAGGAAAAGTCAGATGAATATGTTTGGCTTCTAGTACACTCATGACAACTCCTTAAGGCTGCAAAAATGAAGAATTCACGTTGCCTTTATAATCGGCTTTAAGTTGATCGACCTTGCCCTGACCTTTTAAGAACTTCGCTGTATCAAAAATATTTTGCGCGAATTCACCATCTAACGTTTGTTTTTGCTGAGCATGGTCAAGGTAAATATTTCCACTTAATAAAAGCGGGATATCTTTTGGATCAGAACCTGTAAGCTGCGCAATTTTTTGCACGTTATCGGCATCTTTAACGTAAGCGGCTGGGTCTTGATTGTATTTTTCAAGCTGCTCAAGCGTAGTTTTAACAAAAGCTTTTAAGAAATCAGGATTTTTTTCTGCAAAATCTTTACGCACAACCCATAAGTCATAAGTTGGAGCGCCCCATTCACCCACTTGTTTTGAGTCGGTTAAAACCGTACCAGATGCTTTGCCTTTACTTAAAGCAGGTTCCCACACATATGCTGCATCAATATCACCACGTTCCCAAGCAGCTGAAATTTCAGGTGGACGCAAGTTAATAATTTTTACTTTGTCTTCTGGAATGTTCCAATGTTTAAGTGCCGACAAAAGACTGTAATGCGTGGTTGAAACAAACGGTACAGCAATGGTTTTGCCAATTAAATCTTGAGGGCTTTTAATGCCTGATTTATTACTTACTACGAGTGCTTCAGATCCACCAAGTTTTGATGTAATTAAGAATACTTCAATCGGTAAATCACGGCTTGCCGCAGCAGCAAGTGGACTTGAGCCAATATTGCCAAGTACGACATCACCTGAAGCAAGTGCATTTACAACGTCTGAACCCGCATCAAATTTTTTCCATTGAATATTACGTTGGCTATGTTTTTCATATTCCCCATTGGCCTGCGCAACTTTGCTTGGGTCAACCCCGGTTTGATAAGCAATGACGACAGGTTTGTTGTCACGAACTGAAGCACTTGTATTATTGTCTTTTTTATTTTGCCATACGATAAATGCAACAATTGCTACAACCACAATTGCCGTGATAATCAACGGTTTGGTCTTTGTGCTCATAATTTCATGATCTTTCAATAATATAAGCTCATGGTATGCAGCTGGCTTTATAATGAAAAATAAAAAAATATGAGTTGCTTATCTATTTTTGATAAATAACTTTTTCATATAAGTTTTTATCTTTTGGTAAAAAGCAAATATCAACAAAACTTACAGATTAGCCATAAAATTAAAATACTTATATATCAATAATTAAAAAGGATATTCAAAAAACCCATGATAAGAAAAACCTGACACACCTACTCTAATTATTTTATCCTACTCATTTCGTCATTTTTATTTTTTGCTTATCGCATCCAGAGTTTTGCATCTAATTAATTTTCATTCTTTTATATAAAGTTCAGATTTTATTATCTTTTTATCTTAAAACTTCTGCAAATATTAAGATTTGGACAAATCTTTTTCTGGTTTATACATGACGCAAATTTAATTTTTATTTTTAAGAGGAGAAAAATTCTTTTGTTCAAACATTCTCAATTTTTGAAAAAAACATTAATTACAGCGTCTTTAATTACATTTAGCCTTTCAAGTCATGCGGCTCTCACCTTTGGTAATGCTGAAGAAGGTCAACTTAAAGTAAGTGGTACTGTTCGAGCTAAATATGTTTATGATTTTGACTCTGATCCCACTACCAGTAAATTTTCCTTTAATGACGCGGTACTATGGCTAGATTACAACTCCCCGAAATGGATTGGTCGTCTAGATTATCGGATTTATGAATATTACGGGCGTTTAGGCGATGCCAATTGGCTTACCGATGCGTGGTTGGGTTATAAAATTAATGAAAACAGTAAAATTATTGCTGGCTTAAACCCAGTTCCTTTTGGCTTGGGTCGCTTTTGGGGGAATACTTATTATTTAGGCATTGCCAATAGTGCAGGTTGGGAAGATGTACATAACCTTGGGGTGAAATATGATTTCAATGATGGAATCAATGAAGCACAACTCGCCTTTTATCCTACCGATGGTGGCACCTATAGAGGTAAAAGCAAAGACTCGAGTCGATTTAGTATCAACCCTGTCAATGCGGATGACTCTGTACCACAAGGCACCAATACTAAAGAAAAGAACTCCATTGTTGTTCGCGGTGCTCATACCTTTAAAAATGTCTTAGGCCAAGAAAATTTCTCTACCCAACTCGGCGCCTCTGCATGGTACTCCACCATTGAAAATAAACGTTCAGGGCAAGATGGCGATCGCCAAGTCTATTCAGTTTTTAGCAATACCACTTACAATCAATGGAATTTACAGCTTTTGGCTGGTTATCAAGACATTGATAATGCCGACACTGAATATAAAGATCATCTGACTTTGGGCGGTTTCGATTATTCATTTAACTCTGCAACCAAAGGTCAGATTTACTCAGCCGAACTGAGCTATTTATTTCCTCAGCAGTTTGGCCCAATTACCTCTGTTCGCCCTTACCTAAACTATAGTTCTTATCGAAAAGAGCAAGATGGCTTTAAAGACTCCACCCGTTTTATTCCCGGCATTGCCTTTAACTATCAAAAATTGACAGTACAAGCCGAATTACTCATTGGTAAACACGATCCATATCTAGGAGACAGTGAAGGCCTTGCCGCTGGTGGAACCAATGATAAATGGAATAAAAAAGCATTTGTAATTTTTGCTTATTACTTCTAACTCCAAAAATAAAGGCCAACAGATGTTGGCCTTTATTTTTATTTAGATATCTAATTTTACTCTAGTCGATTACTGGTGAATTATTGAGAGGAAGTTCTGTTTTATCTTCATCAATCACATCGACATCTTGGGCAGTAGGCTCAAACTTAATCAGTAATCCAATCACAATTAAAGGAATAAATGCAAAGATAGAAATAATCAGATAAACATCCGTTTTATAACCCGCCATCCAAATTGGTAAAACAAACAAAGCAATTGCTTGAGCAACGCCTGTTACTGCACGGTTAAAGCCGACACCAACACCACGAATCGAAGCTGGATAAGCCATAGTTGGATAAATCATCATTTGTGCACCTGGCCCAAAGCCTTCGGCAAAAAGCCACAAACCGAGCATGCCAATTGCGGTATAGAGTAAAAAGCTATTACCCGGTTCACCAATTAATGCTAAGGCAATGAGGGCTATAAACTGGAGTAAAAAGCCTGTAAGCAACACATGACGAGATTTAAATCTGCTAGCAACAAATACGCCTAACAGTCCGCCCGTAAATGCAAACAGTAAATTAAGTCCGAGTGTTGTAGTAATGGTCGTCAAGACATCGGTATGGAAGAAACGCGTTAAAATAGAAGGTAAAAAGAAGGCAATAGTCGTGTACTGAAATGCCACCGAAATGTGAATCACAATTGCCACAATCGTTCTTGGCAAATAGGTTTTATTAAATAAAACTGCAAAACCCTCGCGCTTTTTCTTTTCAGCAGTTCTTTCTACTTTTTCAACTGTAGCGACTGCATGAATTGCATAGGATTCTTGTAGAACTTTAGCTGCCCCTTTTAAATCGCCTTGGTTTGCAAGCCAGATTGGTGATTCAGTTAAATATTTACCGCGAATAAAAATAATGAGTAACGCTGGTACTGCTCCAAAAATTAAAGATGCTCGCCATAACCAGTTGCTATGCTCAGGGGGTAAAAGAAAATAAAGCGCCAGAACTAGACCAAAACATACCGAAGAAGCGGCATACCACATTGGGCACCATGCGGCTAAACGCGCTGCCTTGTTGCTACTCCCGTTAAACTTGGAAAACTCAGATAAGTATGACATTGCCACAGGCAAATCAATACCAACACTAATTCCCATAATAAATCGGGCTAAAATCAAAACCCATACATTCGGTGCAAAGCCTGCGACAATTGCAGCAATAACAAACAGGACCATGTCCGCCATAAAGACCCGATAACGGCCAATTTTATCTGTCAGCCAACCACCAATCAGGTTTCCAACAATGGTTCCGCAGACAATTGCTGAAGCCACCACACCAGTCATCACAGGGCTTAAAGAAAACTCAGATATAACTTGCTCAATACCAAAGGACAGCGTTGTTAAATCATAGGCATCAATAAACACCCCAATCAGTGCCAACCAAATAACTTTATTCGATTTACCCTTCCCTGCAAATTTTGAAATTAATTGTGAAACATCATCGGGAGATTTAATTTCATAACGATGGTTATGATCGAGTTCTTGTGTGCTCACTTAATAATTCCTGAATTTTAATAACAGGAACAAAATAATGATTATTCACATAATACAAAAACAAATTAATCTGATGTTTTAATCTAAATTATATAATTATCTTTTCATTATTAACTCAGCAGTAAAACCGATATAAAAAGGCAAAATAAAAGCTGGTATTTAACCAGCTATTTATTTAAAGGATTTTCAAAATATTAACTCGCCTCAGCAAGTTTTAATTTTTTTAGATTTCGATATTTTGCACCGCGGTGATTTTCAGGCAAATATGGTCCAGCACCAAATAGTTTTTCTCTTAATGTTCCTTGTGCATATGAGGTTTGATATACTCCTCGTTTTTGCAACTCTGGAACAATAAATTCGACCACATCGGCAAAGGTTTGATGAGCCAAAATATAGGCAAGGTTAAAGCCATCGACATCGGTATCTTCAACCCATTGCTGTAGAGCATCTGAAACTGTTTCTGCCGAACCCACTAACACAGGTCCATTACCGCCTAAGCTATTCCAGTTTGCAATTTCTTCAATGGTCCAAACACGTTCTGGGTCTGCATTTACATAAGAATCTAATAAAGATTGAATCGCGTTGGTTTGAATATATTCAACTTTGTCAGTTGGTTGATATTGTGAAAAATCGACACCAGACCAGCCAGACAGTAATGTTAACGCCCCATCGTAGCTTCCATAGCTTTGATATTCTTTAAACTTAGCTTGTGCTTTTGCATCGGTTTCATCAGTGACAATCGACAAAAGTGCATAAATTTTGACAGAGTACGGGTCGCGACCTTCTTGAGCCAATTTTTGACGAATGCCCTGCACCACTTTTTTAGTGGCAATTTTAGACGGCGCTGCTATGAATACGCACTCGGCATTTTGACTTGCAAACTTCTGCCCGCGTGAAGATGCACCTGCTTGGTAAAGTACTGGTGTTCGCTGTGGTGATGGTTCACAAATATGGATGCCCGGTACAGTAAAGTATTTACCCTCGTGCTGAATTGGATGCACTTTTTTATGGTCAGCAAAGATACCGCTTTCACGATCACGAAGTACTGAACCTTCTTCCCAAGAACCTTCCCAAAGTTTGTAAAGGACCTCTAAGTACTCATCAGCAATATCATAACGATTGTCATGATTAACCTGAGTTTTTAGACCTAAGTTTTTAGAACCACTTTCCAAATAAGACGTCACGATATTCCAACCAACTCGACCTTTGGTTAAATGATCTAGCGTGCTAATACGTCTAGCAAAAGGATAAGGATGTTCAAAGGAAATAGAAGTCGTGACACCAAAGCCCAAGTGCTTTGTGACTGCTGCCATCGCTGGCACAATCTGTAGTGGATCATTGACAGGGACTTGTACCGCACCTGTTAAGGCATGTTCAGCACTTTGATGATAAACGTCATAAATACCAAGCACATCTGCAATAAAAATACCGTCAAAAAAACCACGCTCAAGAATTTGTGCTAAATCTGTCCAATATTCTAAATCTTTATATTCAACAGATCGATCTTGAGGATGTCGCCATAATCCAGGAGATTGGTGGGCAATACAATTCATTTCAAAAGCATTAAAACTAATTTTCTTAGTCATAAAATATTCGCCAGCATTTTATTTATTTTTATACTAAAGCAATTTTTAGGTTTTCTTTATAATATAAACCCCAAACAAAATATGATTTTATTCTAATAGGTTTATATAATTTATTTCTAAAAAACATAAATAATACTAAGCCGCTAAAAATAGCAGCTTAATATCTAAAACTATAATTTATTGTTTATCAACATTCCCTATTCGCCATTGATACGGTGGTAATGTGCCGTTTACACTAAAATCACCGATAATTCGATTTTTAAATACTCTCGGATTATGTGAAGATAAAGTTCGTACATTACGCCAGTATCGATCTAGGCCTAAATCTTTGTCTGTTGCAGAAGCACCTAAAGCATCAAATAAAATCGTAGAAGCATTTAAAATTAGATCGGTAATGACCGTTTGAGACTGCGCACTTTCAAGTTCGGCAAGCGCATTTTGCTCCTCTTCAAGTTGCTCATTATTTTGAAATGCAGCCAAGTAAGCACGTTGTAAGCTTTGTGCAACTTTTTCAACAATCGCTCCTGCACTGTAAGCTGCACCACGAATTTGTCCCACGACTTGTAAAATTTGCGGATCCTGTTTTACAAATTGGGCATTCGCATGCGTGTAGTTTCGGGTACGTTTAGCAACAGCTTGAGAAACATCATAGGTTGCAGCACGTCCTAGACCTGTAATGATTGCCAGTTGAACCAGTTGATAGTAAGCCGCTGAATATTTAAAACGGTCATCATCAGGTAAAATTTCAGTTTCATCGACCAATACATCATGGAAATATGCTGTACCGCTTGCGGTGAGTTGCTGACCAAAGCCATTCCAGTCATCAACAATTTCGACGCCTTCATCTTCACGGCGAACAACGACCGAGCCAGATTCACCCTTTAAATCTGTTACCCCAACATCCACCCAGTCTGCATACAGACTGCCTGTTGTGTAATATTTTTTACCTTTAACGCGAATTTTTCCTTCACTGTCTCGATACAAATGTGTTTCGAACTGATCAATTGACTCTTTCCCGCCTTCAGACCAGGCACTGCCTACTGTTTCCCCATTTGCAATTCGGCTAAGCCAACGCTGTTGAAACGCTTTGTCTTTACTTACCAACACATCTTCAGTGAAACCAAAGTGCACACGCAAAGCTTGCGGTAAGTTTGAGTCCGCTTCTGCAAGTTCAATGAGCAATGCAAATAATTCAGGAATGGTTGCATCAAAGCCACCATGAGCTTTGGGAAGTCTTAAGCGCGTAAAACCAACATCTTTGAGCCACTGAAGTTGTTCATAGGGCAAAATATGCTGCTGCTCACGGATTAAAGCCCCTTCTTTAATACGGGCAAAAGTTGGTCTGAAATTTTTTGCCAATTCATCATAACGTTCTGAAGGCCCTTCACCCCACACGCGAGAAATGATTGAAGCCTGACTGAGTGCTGCATGCGTTAGTGAACCGAGATGATGCTCAAAATTTAAATTTGTCATGTAAGTAAAACCAATATTGCTTTGCTTTTACCATAAAATATTTATTTCACATGAAAACGATTATTTTTTTATAACTGTATTCATTCTTTATATAAGAACCCAAACACAAACATAAAAAGCTCATCTCCCAAGCCCTAAGATAGTTCTTTTTGTCTAATGCTCTGCTGGCTTTGTAGAAGTGTTTGTATATATTCTGAATAGACAGATAACTTTTCAAAAATATGTTCTGAATAAAACATATCATCAATTAAATGTGTCATTTGCCCAGCAGTAAAGGTGTCGCATAAACCCACCAGCGCTGCGTTCATTTGAGCAAACTTTGCGCATAATTTGACGTAAGTTTCATCTTTATTTTTGAATAATAATTTCCGCATTTCTAAGCCATTGAGGTTTTTTAAGTCAGCATCTTTTGTGGTTTTAATCCAATAAATTTTGACCTTTAAAAATTGCTCCAGTGCCTTTAAATGCTCGACATCTACGTCTAAACTCGTAATTAAAAAAACTGTAGAGATATCACTTCGGCACAGTGCTTTGATTAAGCTTAGATAAATAAATTCGACTTCATTAAGCTCTGCAAGTTCCAAATCTATATAAATTTTTAGACTTTCTAAAACATCATCTACTTTGAATAAGGCTTTTTTTTCAGCTTGGTAATATTTATTAAGAATTGAAAGCACAGGTACAGTTGCAGGCGTTGTATAAATAGCGGCCTTATTTAAGTTAGCAAAAATAAATGGTGAAAATAGATAAGCCACACTACTTTGATGTGCCTCAATATGAGATTGAATTAAATATACTGTTTCAGATTTAGAAAAGTCTCTGAGTACTTTCGCTCTTAATAAAGTAGCTTCAAAATTAACGTAGGTTTGCTCTAATTGAGCCAATATAGATACAGGAATAGGCTGATTTTTAATAATTTTATGCAGGACATTGAGTTGAGAAGTAATAAACATTTTTTAACATCCAAGCTATTTTAGAAGAGCTACACTTAAATCAGGTCTTTAATAACCTACGTAACAACCAGACCTCACGCAAAACAACAAAGGAATAAAAGAGAAGAAACTATTCTGCGCTTATTACCCAAAGTCACATTTACTCTGTTTTGGAAAGTGATTTTGGCCATTCGTAAATCTTGTTCATTTATTTTGGACTTTTGAAGAATGGATACATAGCTACAGATATTTGAAAAAAAACTATAGCACACCTCATGAATGCTTCAGACTGTTATAGTTTTATAAAAAATTTCTGTATCTACATATACAAAAATAGTAAGTGCATGATTAAGGAAACTTCTTAAGGTAGGTAGTTTTCATGAGACGATCTATTGCATATCGCCAGATATTTCATCAATGTTTCAATGCAACATGCATTTTTACAAATGCAACATCAAGCATAAACTTTGTTAACAGACTGAGAACAATCAATCAGTCTATTCTCTTGAAATATCAAGCAATTATATTGCTTAACCCTGTTGGCATTTTACTTGCTAAGAACATTTATCACAGAAGCAAGTTTAATCGTCAAAATACTTTGTTGCCTGAAAATAAGTATTTAACTCATTTAACCATCATCAGCTAGTTCACAGGGGGAAAGTTTATGAGCCTCGGTCTAACCGCTCTAGAATTAGCGCGAATACAATTTGCTTTTACAGTATCCTTCCATATTATTTTTCCGGCCACTTCCATCGGTCTTGCCTGCTTTTTAGCAGTGCTAGAGTGGAAATGGTTAAGAACCCAAAACCCGATTTATAAAGATCTATTTAAATACTGGATTAAGATCTTTGCCGTTGCCTTTGGTATGGGTGTGGTCTCGGGCGTGGTCATGAGTTACCAGTTCGGTACTAACTGGAGTGAATTTTCACGCGTCGCCGGAAGTATTACTGGCCCTTTACTTACCTATGAAGTCTTGAGTGCCTTCTTCTTAGAAGCAGGTTTCTTAGGCATTATGTTATTTGGTTGGGGACGTGTTGGTCCTCGAGCCCATTTCTTCGCAACTCTTATGGTTGCCATCGGAACATGTATTTCCATGTTCTGGATTTTATCTTCTAATAGCTGGATGCAGACCCCTCAAGGCTTTGCCATCGAAAATGGCATTATTGTGCCAAAAGACTGGTTTGCAATTGTCTTTAACCCATCCTTCCCTTACCGCTTTGCCCACATGGGTGCTGCCGCCTTCTTAGTTTCATCATTATTGGTCGTCGGAACGTCTGCATGGCATTTAGTAAAAGGCCGTCGTGATGAATTGGTGAAAAAATCGTTCTCGATGGGTCTTTGGATGGTGCTTGTGACTTCATGTTTACAAGTAGTCATTGGTGATAACCATGGTTTAAACACCCGTGAACATCAACCAGCCAAACTTGCCGCAATGGAAGGTCACTGGGAAACCAATCACAATGAGCCGATGCCATTACTGCTATTTGCAATTCCAGATATGAAAGAAGAACGTAACCACTTCGAAGTGGGTGTTCCTTATTTGGGTAGCTTAATTTTAACGCATAGCTTAGATGGCCAAGTGACAGGCTTAAAAGATTTCGCACCTGAAGATCGTCCAAATTCAACGATTGTTTTCTGGAGCTTCCGTGTGATGGTAGGCCTTGGTGTACTCATGGTCACTTTGTCACTCATTGCACTTTGGTTACGTAAGCGTGGAAAACTCTATGAAACTTCGTGGTTCCATAAATTTGCATTGGTGATGGGACCATCGGGTTATGTCGCTATGCTTGCAGGCTGGGTAACCACTGAGGTTGGCCGTCAGCCATGGGTGGTGTACGGCATTATGCGAACTAAAGATGGACTTTCACATACGGTTTCCGCAGATCAGGTCGGACTGAGCCTGTTTATTTTTGTGGTGGTCTATACCATCGTTTTTGGTAGCGGTATTTACTACACCTTAAAACTAATTAACAAAGGCCCTTCATTCATTGATTCACCAAATGTTGAAACTGGTGGCGTAGGACACTTTAAAACACCAATGCGTCCACTTAGTGCAGTCGATGAAAATATTGACAGCAAACAAAACTCTGGGGAGAACCGTCATGATTGATCTTTCTTTAATATGGGTCGGTATTATCGGTTTAGGTGTCATGATTTATGTGGTCATGGATGGCTTCGACTTAGGAATC
Organism: Acinetobacter sp. ACIN00229; assembly: GCF_016106645.1. Lineage (NCBI taxonomy): Bacteria > Pseudomonadati > Pseudomonadota > Gammaproteobacteria > Moraxellales > Moraxellaceae > Acinetobacter > Acinetobacter sp. ACIN00229. Next base: position 166,526 of record NZ_JADWOM010000008.1, on the reverse strand, counting down.
GGAATTATGTTCCCCTTCATTAAGAACAGCCAAGAACGTGACGTGATGATGAATACCGTGGCCCCTGTCTGGGATGGTAATGAAACGTGGATGGTGCTCGGCGGCGCTGGTCTATATGCTGCATTCCCACTGGTCTATTCAACAGTTTTATCAGCACTATATTTACCGATCATTTTCATGGTGATTGCCCTGATTTTCCGTGGCGTGGCGTTTGAATTCCGCTTTAAAGCTCATCGCACCAAACACCTTTGGGACTTGGCTTTTATTTGGGGTTCAGTTTTAACTAGCTTCCTGCAAGGGATTATTTTAGGTGCCTATATCCAAGGGATTAAAACCGAAAATGGTATTTATGCTGGTGGTCCATTTGACTGGTTATCTCCATTTACGATCTTTACAGGTATTGGCGTAGTTGCGATGTATGCAACTTTGGGTTGTGGTTGGCTTATCTTAAAAACTGAAAAAGGCTTACAGCAACGTATGTATGAGCTTATGCCAAAGCTGATTATTGCGTTGCTCATTATTTTTGGTGGTGTGAGTTTATATACGCCTCTGACTCATCCTGAAATTGCAGATCGCTGGTTCTCTTTACCAAACCTGTTCTATTTTAGCCCTGTACCTATTTTGGTCTTGTTATTTGTTGGTCTGATTTTATCAGCGTGTAAAAAGCAAGATCAAGACCTCAAACCATTTGCATATACATTGGCCCTTGTTTTCCTTGCATTTACTGGATTCGTGATTAGTTTATGGCCTTATATTATTCCGCCATCAGTCACAATTTGGCAGGCCGCAGCACCACATTCAAGCCAAATGTTTGCTTTGGTCGGTGCACTTATTTTGATTCCAATCATTATTGCTTACACCATTGTGTCTTACTGGGTATTTAGAGACAAAGTCCGTGTAGGTGATGAAGGCTATCATTAAGTATGGAGGGTTTTATGAAAAAGTTATCAGTTAAACTCAATCAAACCCAATGGTTTATTCTGCTATGGCTCGGTGGTTTCTTTGCCTTAGCTGTGATTGCAGGATTGTTTAAAGTTATCTTGATTTATGCAGCCCCTTACTTAAAGTAATTCCAATTTTCTAAACAAATGCCGTTTGTAGATTCTGCAAACGGCATTTATTATTGATTCAGTGCATCTTTTTTTATTTCGTGCAGCTCATACATGTATAAATCAGAACAACTCGCTCATAGCATTCGCCAACTCATTGAAAGTGGCACTTTAAGTGCGCATGAAAAATTACCGTCATTGAGAGATCAGGTACAACGCTCTGGCTTTAGTTTAATGACCGTAATGAATGCTTATCAGGAGCTTGAATCACAAGGTCTGATCTATTCAAAAGAAAAATCTGGGTACTTTGTTGCCGAGCAAATTGCACTAAAGCCACTTGAGCAATACTCGGTTGTTTCATTAAATTCTAAAATTGAAATTAACTCCTTAGTTTTTAAATATCTTAAATCGATTCAACATGAGTCCGTCGTTCCTTTTGGTTCAGCTTTTCCGGACAGTCAGCTTTTAACAGCACCCAAACTCATTCAAATTATGGGACAGCTTGCGCGGCAAAGACAAAGTTATGACCAGACCACAAGCCTACCGCCAGGTAATTTAGCCTTAAGAAAACTGATTGCTCAGCGCTACTGTATGCAAGGCATACAAACTGACCCAGATGACATTGTCATTACATCGGGAGGTTTAGATGCATTAAACCTTTCGCTGCAAGCTGTTGCTCAACCCGGTGATTATATTTTATTACAGCAAACCGTGTTTTATGGCGCTTGGCAAGCTGCAGAGCGTTTAGGACTTAAAGTGATTACCATTCCTGAACATCCTCAGCATGGTTTTGACCTAGAAGCTTTTGAACAAGTCATTCAAACCTATCCTATCAAGGTGTGTTGGCTCATGCTGAATGCCCATAACCCGATTGGTTTTACCGTCAGTGATGACATTAAATATAAAATTGCCAAGTTGCTTCACGAACACCAAATTTATTTGATCGAAGATGATGTCTATGAAGAGCTTTTTTATGGCGGCCAAAAACCACTTTCAATGAAGTATTTTGACCAACAAAATCTGGTGCTTCACTGCTCGTCTTTTTCTAAAACATTAGGTGCTGGTTTTCGGGTCGGTTGGGTTTATGCGGGTAAATTTTCAGATCATATTCAACACTTGCAACTCATGAGTACCATTTCAGTGAATGCACTCATTCAAAATGCATTGGTTGAGTTTTTATCTCATCATCATTATGAAAAGCACTTGCGTACACTTAGACTTTCACTTGAGCGTTATAAAAAGCAGTTTTATCACTATTTAAAGCAGCATTTACCGAGCTCTTGCGAAGTGTATTACTACCCAAGTGGCTATTTTCTATGGGTCAAACTTCCTAGTACGCTAGATAGTATGCAAGTTTATGAAGAGTTGATTCAGCAAGATATTGGCGTTGCACCAAGCCCTCTGTTTAGTGTTTTACCCGCACAGCAACATTATTTGAGAATTAACTGTTCTTTTGAATGGAACACTAAAATTCAAAGCGCATTAGATCAAGTCATCAAAACCATTCAACAAAGAGTTGAAGCAAGTCTCTAAAGAAATGCTTCGACCTAAGCACAATTTTATAGACTTTATTTTGTGGTAACTTTATAGCTCAAATCTATTGGTTTTAGGGAAGCAGGTTCAAAGGATTAATATGGAAATTGATGAAGAACTCACCCTTAAAAAAATACAGATTTTTTTGGCTTTCATGCGCTGCGGAAATTTGTCTAAAACAGCCACAGAAATGCAGTTGAGCAATGTCAGTGTTCATAAAGCCTTACACTCTTTAGAAAGCGCTTTACGTTGCCCTCTTTTTAAAAATGAAGGCCGTAACCTCATTCCTTTAAAAAGTGCTTATGTCTTTGAAGAACGGGCACAGAAAATCGTACAAGACATTTTTATCACCGTAAATAAAACCAGAGAAGCAGCAGGTTTTGCAGCCAAGGTTTTACATTTAGGGTCTCTTTATTCTTTGACGGTAAATACGATTCCAAATGTGATTAGCGGTCTTAAACTCAGACGTAGTGAGCTTGATATTCAACTGTTGCTGAGTTCAAATCAGGATTTGGTGAAAAAGCTGAAAGCAACTGAGCTTGATGCCATTATCGTGGCTTTAAATGAAACCACTCAAGATGATGACTTTGAAATTTTGCCGATGTTTTCAGATGACATTTTTTTGGCCGTCAATAAAGATTCAAAATATGCCGATTTTAAAGATATTGATTTAAGTCTTTTAAAAGAAGAAACTTTTTTAACTTTAACTAAGGGTTTTGCAACTCATAACGACAGCGACATCATTTTTAAAAAAGCAGGTTTTTCACCTAAAGTTGCTTTACAGGTCAATGATATTTTTACCTTAATTAGTATGGTCAGCTCAGGTGTCGGTTTCGCACTATTACCCGGCCGTATTTCTGCAGTTTATGAAAGTTCAGTAAAACTTATTCCACTAAAACAGCAATATCACATGCAACAAGAAATCGGTCTCGTCTTTTTAAAAAGTAAAGAACGCGACCCTAACTTACTTGCCCTGATTGCTGAATGTCGAATGTTTGCTTCTAATTTCAAAAATAAAAAAGACCGTTGTTAATATCAACGGTCTTTTTGACTGAGTATTAAATACTGATTAACCGACTAAAGCTTTAACTGCAAAGAACAAAACAGTCGGCCCCATTAAGCAGCCAAGCCCTGTATGGAACGTTGCTGTAAGTGCACCGTAAGGCACTAAACGACGGTCTGTAGCTGCTAAACCAGCTGATACACCGCTTACAGTTCCGGCTAAGCCACCAAAAATCATGGCAGAACGTGGATTGTCTAATCCCATAAATTTTGCGGTAAGCGGTGTTGAAACCATTACACAAATTGCTTTCACCAGCCCCGTTGCAATTGAAAGCGCCATGACCTCAGAACTTGCTCCAATAGCAGCACCCGTCACTGGCCCCACAATGTAGGTCACTGCACCTGCGCCAATTGTGGTAATACTTACCGCATCGCGATAGCCAAAAATCCACGCAAACATACAACCGACAATAAATGGCAAAATGGTTCCGAGAAATAAAGAAAAGGCACCAATAAATCCGGCTTTTTTCGCTTCAGTCGCTTGTACCTCAAATGCAGTTGCAACAATGGTAAAGTCACGAAGCATTGCACCGCCCATGAGTCCGACACCGGTAAAAAGTGCAAGATCGGTAATACCTTTTTCACCGCCTGTCATTTTTCCGCCAAACCATGCCAAGATTAAACCAATTACAATCGCAATTGCTGAAGCATGCACTCGTCCCTTGGTTAAATATTTAGATAGCTTAGTCGACAACCACATAATTAAAGCAATTAAGGCAAAAGCTGTAATTAAACCTAAATGGGTTAAGTCCTTTAATAATAATTCAACCATGAACTTTGCCTCCAATGCGGTTTAATGTAATGTCTTCTTCCTTCGGTAAAGGGCTTGCCTTGTTATAGCGGCTTAAGCCCGCAATGGTGAGTGTGCAAACAATAACTGAAACTACCGCCGCAAACAGTGCCATATGTCCACTAGATAATGCTGTAACCACATTTTGTTGTGCTGCCATGGCAACAACAACAGGAATATACATAGTGCCCCAGAATGAAACGCCTTTTTCGGTTTCAACTGTCATAACACCACGTTTTTCCATCCATAACCGTATGCAAATGAGTAAAATCATGGCGATACCCACACCACCAACATTGGACTTTACACCCAATAAAACGCCCAACAAATCGCCAACAATAACACCCACTAAGGTGCAAAGTGCGAGTAAACCAACTCCATATATAATCATGACAATCCCTCATATCCTTGGATCATTTATGCTTTTGTAAAATCTGACTCAAAAAGAAAAACTATTTGCCTGTTCTTTTTGCATTGCCATCTGAATAGTGTCTATGCGTGTCCCTTGAAATGACAACACGGTTCCTTCTTTAAATGTTCGGCGTGCAAGTGTAGTAAGCACCGTTCCCGGCAAAGCTTCGATCTGTAACCTCACACCTCGCTCCCATGCAGCTTGGATGGTACTTTCCCAATCTACAGTTCGACTCATATTAAAAGCCAAGTCATCACCAATCTGTTCTGGCCTGCTAAGCGTACGAGCCGTTGTACCACTTAAATAACGTATTTTAGGCTGCTTTAAAGTCACTCCCTCCATAGACGCTGCAAGTTGCTTTGCTTGCTGACTTAATAACTCACAGTGCGATGGCACCGATACATCTAATTTTTTTGTCACCACGCCTTGTTGCTTTGCCAAAACAGCAACTTGGTTCATGGCTTCAAAACTTCCTGAAATAACGATCTGGTTATGTGCATTAATATTTGCGACAAACACCTCTGGCGTTATTTCATAAATCTGTTTGACCCATGTTTCAACAGCTGCACGGTCTGTACCAATCAGGGCAGTCATACCATAGCCTGTTGGATAGGCGTTTTGCATGAGTTCCCCTCGATAGGCAACTAAGCGAATAGCATCTTCATAGGCTAAAACCCCTGCGACAACTGCTGCCGACCATGCACCAATCGATAGACCCGCTACATAATCAGGTTTTAAGTTTTCGGCAGCTAATAAAGCTGAACTCACCACGCCTGAAATGAGCAAACAAAGTTGTACGGCTCGCGTCGATTGCAATGCAGCCGAACTGTCTAGCATCAAAACATCTTCCTTGAGTGCATCCGATGCACGCTCAAGGTATTCTTTAACCAGAGCGGTTTGAGGTAAGGTGTGCAACATATTGCTTCGTTGCACACCTTGTCCCGGATATACCCAAATTGAAGCCATGATATCTATTCCCTAATTCCATGGGTTTTCTACTAAAACAGCACCATCTTCACGTTTTAATAGAACTTTTCCGCTATTTCTAGCCCATTCTTTTAAAGCCAAACCACCTTGTGGTAGTTGTAGCTGTATATCCACATTCAGCCCCGCTTGCTGAAAATTTTCGAGTAGCTCGACTGCTTGCTTTTTGGCAAAAGGCTGTTCAGCTCGAATCAACAAATCTATGTCACTTTGTTGGGTGACTGTTTCAATACCAGTTGCCAGTTCAAACCCGAAACTTCCTGTATAGCCCCAACATCCTGAAAAACTTTTCATGATGTTAGAAATGCTCTGCAAACGTTCTGCCAAATGCTCAAACTGCTGTGTATTAACGTGAGTCAGTGCTTCTGGCTTAAGTTGTTTGGTAATAGCAAATCGTGGCATTTGAGCTGCATATCGTTGATAACGAAATTGTCCTCTTACTCCCACAGCCACCTGATTTACAGGACTGATTGCACGCCGAACCACAACAGGATCACCTCGTTGCAATATTTCTTTCACCCAAATCGGAGCATCATCAGCCAAGCAATCGACCGTCATACCCCACAATAAATCATGGGCTTCGAGCTTAAGTTTCATGACCATTGCTCGCGCAATAATTCACGGACCTTTTTAGACATTTGACGGTTTTTGCCGTGAAGCCTTTGTTCCAATCCTCTCGATTGATCAGCATTAATTTCTTTAAATGCTTGAGCGATCACCTGTTTCGCTAACAAAAGATCATCGGTTGTCGGTTGTTCAGGGTTTTCAACAGATAACAGTTCAGATAACAAACCTAGAGTTGCATAACTTTCAATGTCATAAGCCATTGGAGGAATGCTTGATGCCAATTGCTCTAACTCATCAACCGATCGCAAGGTAACGCGTGCAGCAGATTCCTTACCCATCGCATGCACCATAACACCTGAATCTTTTAAGGCAATAATACGATTGGCTTGGTATCCATGCGCCAAGAAAGCTCCCGACATCGACTTACCTACCAATAAACTCACAATAGGATGGCCTGCCAATCTGGCTCTAGCATAGCTATCTACTGCACCTGCTAAAGCTTGATGAATACCTAATAATTCTTCACGGCGCCCATAGGCCTGACTCGGGACATCAACCAAACATAAAATGCCGCGTTTATTTTCAGTCTGAGCATCGGCTTGAATCACGTCATCAACTGCTTTTGCTAAATTCCAGCCTTCCAGCAGTCCAACTTCACCTTGTCTCGCGCGTGGGAACAGATTATTGCTGTCTTGGACAACTGTAATCACACGTACTGCTTGCTGATCGATCAGACCATCAGCCACCCAAACAGAAGCTGGAAAACCTTCAACTGTCTTAAAGTCCTGTGTAAATGCTTTAAACCAATGTGCACCACGTGTAGATGCTTTTAATGTATCAACGGCGATATTCATGCTTGCTCTCCTTGATACAAAGCTTGAACCTGTGCTGGGGTAATCTGCTCAGTAGTATCGACTTGTTGTAACTTCGCTAAATAGAATGAGTAGTTTGAACTACGATGCTGCTGAGGCACACCTTGAGTTAAATAATCGATGACTTGCTCACGAATTTTCTGGCGATCATCGTCAACATAAGCATCTGCCAAACCACTAGCGAAACGATGATTACCACCCGTAATACTCCATATAAATGGACGATCTTTGGCGTTGTATTCTTGTACCCCAGCTTCCTGTTCAATTACTTGCGGGCCATTTAAGCCTAAACGTCCTTCTTGTGTCATTACAATATAGCTACATAGACCAGCCGCAATTGACATACCACCGAAGCACCCTACACTGCCTGCAACTACAGCAATGACGGGTTGATACTGACGTAAGTTAACAATTGCAGCCTGAATCTCAGCAATTGCAGCCAAACCCAGATTTGCTTCTTGTAAGCGAACGCCGCCCGTCTCTAATAGTAAAATTGCCGCTGTTGGAATACCTTTTAGATTATCTTCAACTGCAAGTTCTAAGGCACCCGCAATTTTAGCTCCGCCCACCTCGCCTAAACTTCCGCCTTGAAATAAGCCTTCAATAGAAATTAGAACCACTGGGCGTTCTTGAATAGATCCTTTTGCAACCACTACACCATCATCGGCTTGCGGCACAATATTTTGCTTAACGAGCCAAGGCGACATAACACGTGCAAATGGGTCGAGTAGCTCTCGAAAAGTCCCTTTATCTAATAGCGCTTTGGCACGCTCTCTTGCGCTGAGTTCAATAAAATCTTGTTTATTTAACAAACTCTGAATATCAGTCATAAGAAATCTCCTCTAATGCTTGTTCCAGACGTAAGCGAACGACACCGGGAGTTGCACCAAAGTCATGAATATCAATATTGACGGCTGGCGGTATTTGCGCAGTAAAAATCCGTTCAAAAAGATTGTGCCAACGTGCTGCACTTCCATCTACCGAAGTCACTACCTGAATAGAGGTTTTTCCTTTTTCACCGGGTTCCATCAAAATTTCTAAATCGCCAGAGCCGACACATCCTACTAGTGTTTTTTTTACAGGTGGCTCTGTAGCCACAAATTCAAAATGAAGTGTTTCCATAATCAAAATCCCTTTTTATTTTTTCCAGATGACTGCTCAGCACGATCTATAAACAAGGTTGTTGCCAACAAATCTGCGGCGCCACCTGCAGAAGCTTTCATCCGAAGCAGGTCAATCTCTAAAAGATGCAAAGCACGTCGACCTTCCAAGCTTGAGCTGCCGCCCAAATCCAGTACTTGTTGAGCACCTTGTTGCATACGCTTTAAGCCATTTGTTCCAGATCGATAAAGCACACAGGTATCGGTTAGATCAGTCATCATGGCAAGTAAAGCATCTAAACGAGCGAACTCTTCTTTCATTGGTTTACTACGACTTTGGTAAAGCTGCTTTAAACCAAAATTCACAATAGTTGGAAAACCTTGTTGAGCCTGTTCTTTGGCACCTAAGATGCCTAATTTCTTTTGTACTTGCTGACCATGACTCAAGGCCTGCTTTGGAATAAAACGATCTTCAAGCTGAGCAATCTGGCCTGCTAAATGGCATAGCTCAACAGCCGATAAGTACTGTTGATTACTGCGCGCTAATGCTGCTGCCGTAACCATTAAACCCAAGGCCCAAATTGCACCGCGGTGTGTGTTAACACCATCTGTTGCCAACATCATAGTCTTTTCACCTTGGCGGCCAATTTCACCAATGTCTTCACGCAAGGCTAAACAGACTTTTCCATGATGCTTTGCAGCTTGTGCCATTGCCTCAAACATGGGTCCTAAACATTTCGCAGAGCGCTCCATTAACTCAAAAGTCAGGTCATCATGTGCACCACTGCCACGGCGATCGACCAATGCTGGTTTAGGTGTTAGATTAACTTCATCAATTAAAGCCTCGACCGCCATATCTGCTAAAAGCTGACTATCGCTAAGTGTTTGATATTGAACTTGTGTCATCATTACCAACTCCTGAATTTTGCAGGTGGTTGATATAAACCATCAGACCATGTCACCAAGTCAGCAATATTTTTTGCAGCTAAAAGCTCACGTGTTGCATCGGTGCGGCGAATACCTAAATCTTCAGGGAATACCACCAAGCCTTCGCTTCTTAAACGTGCTGTTGTTTTAGGGTCCTGAGTTAAACCAATACTGGTCACGCCTGCCACCGCAGCGATCATGGCTTGGCGCTCTTCTTGGCTGCTTGCTTTATATAGATAAGCAATGCCTTCTTCAGTCAGTAGATGGGTGACATCATCACCATAAATCATGATTGGTGCTAAAGGTAGGCCTGCTGTTTTAGCAACATCAATGGCATCGAGACGATCCACAAAAGTTGGCTTGCCACCCTCTTGGAAGGTTTCCACCATTTGTACAACGAGTTTTTTACCACGTGCCAAATAGGTTTCAGTTTCATTGGCACCTTGCAAACGCATATCTAACCATGCTGGCGTATCGTGACGACGGCCACGCGGATCATGCCCCATGTTTGGTGCACCACCGAAACCAGCTAAACGACCTTTGGTAACAGTCGAAGAATGGCCCATGCCATCAACTTGCAAAGTTGCACCGATAAATAGGTCAACGGCGTATTGACCTGCAAGCTGACACATCATACGGTTAGAACGTAAAGCACCATCACGACCTGTAAAGAACACATCAGGACGAGCTGCAACATATTTTTCCATACCGAGTTCGGTACCAAAACAATGCACGCTTTCAACCCAACCTGTTTCAATCGCTGGAATTAAGGTTGGATGCGGATTCAGTGTCCAGTTTCGGCAAATTTTTCCTTTTAAACCTAAAGATTCACCATAGGTCGGTAAAATCAGTTCAATTGCCGCAGTGTTAAAACCAATGCCATGGTTTAACGATTGCACATTATGCTTCTCATAAATTCCGCGAATTGCCATCATTGCCATGAGTACATGCACAGGCTTGATATGTTTCGGGTCACGGGTAAACAAGGGTTCGATATAAAATGGCTGGTCTGCAACCACTACATAATCCACCCAAGAGGCAGGAATATCGACACGTGGTAACTCTGAGACGTCATCGACCAGTTCATTCACCTGAACAATCACAATACCGTCACTAAAAGCCGCAGGTTCAATAAGTGCTGGAGAATCTTCGGTACTTGGACCTGTATAGATATTGCCTTGACGGTCTGCCATAAAGCCCGCCGAGAGCACCACATTTGGAATAAGGTCAACCACCAAACGTGAATACAATTCGATATAAGTGTGTATGGCACCAATCTCTAGCAGTCCATCTTCAATTAACTGGCTAATGCGTAAACTTTGTGGGCCAGCAAAAGAAAAATCGAGCTTACGCGCAATGCCTTTTTCAAACAGATCAAGATGTTCCGAACGCCCAACACTTGGCATGATCATATGTAAATCATGCAAAACATCTGGATTGGTTTGTGCTAAAGAACGCGAAAGGAAATCTGCCTGCTTTTGGTTATTCCCTTCGAGTACAACTCTGTCACCCGGTGTAATTAAGGTTTCTAAAACTTTAATAATGTCTTGAGTTGGAATCACCACACCGTCGGTATATTGGTTTGCCATCTCTAGTTTTAATTGTTTGGCATGACGCCGCTTTGTCCATAACCGTTCTTTATTCTGAACTGATCCTTCCATGTGCTTACCTATATAGATCGCAGTTTTGTTCTGTATCTATAAAAACGCTTTATGGAGTTTCGATCAATCAACCTACATGAGCAGTTATTAACTTCAGGTTAATGATTTATTTTAAGGTGGCTGAAAAAGAATTTGAGAGAATAGACATATTAAATGTCTTAAATAAATAGACTTATTTAGAAAAATTGGGGCTTCAATTGTTTTGTATCAAACTATCAGATGATAGAATATTAAGTCTGATTATTCAGCTGCAATTACTTGATAAAAAATAGTTTATGCCAAAGAAATATTGTTATAACTACCACCAAGAACACCTCAACATTTTCAAGCTGAGCTGTTGATACTTTCTTCTTATATAAAAACTCAGCACCCAAACTCATCGATTAACACATATAATTAAAGGCTCTCATGCTTCAAAATACGATGCATCGCCAAGTTCTTATTTTGGCGAGTTCTCAGTCACTTTACCAAACCGTATCGATCATGGTCATGACGATTGGTGGTTTGGCTGGGGCAAATATTTCTAATACACCGATACTTGCAACTTTACCCATCGCATCTATGTTTTTGGGTACAGCCTTAATGATGTTCCCTGCATCAATGTTGATGGCACATGTGGGACGGCGTAAGGGTTTTCTTTTCGGCGCTTTTTTAGGTGTAATTGGCGGTATTATTGCCGCCATTGGTATCTTTTATAGTTCACTTATTCTCTTAGCCTTAGGCACGTTATGTATTGGCGCATATCAATCCTTTGCCCAGTTTTATCGTTTTGCTGCCAGTGAAGTAGCAGATGATGCATTCCGTTCACGTGCTATCTCTTGGGTTATGGCAGGTGGAATTGTTGCCGCACTGATTGGTCCGACTTTGGCGCGCTTTGGTGGCCCATTATTTCAACATTTAGAATATATCGGTTCATTTTTAATTATTAGTATCATTTCACTTGTGGCAATGGGCATTTTATCTAGCCTACATATTGCCAATACAGTTGAGCAAAAATCTGATTTTACTGCTGGTCGCCCATGGCAAAAGATTGTTTTTCAGCCTACCTATTTAGTTGCTTTGTTTGGTGCCGTAACAGGCTACGGCATCATGATTTTAGGTATGACCGCAACACCCATAGCCATGCGACATTCACATCATGAACTAGGCACGATTACAACCGTCATTCAGCTTCATGTGCTTGGTATGTTCCTACCTTCATTCTTTACTGGACATTTAATCGCCCGATTTGGTGTGCTTAAAATCATGTTTGCCGGTCTTATATTATTTGCTTGCTATATTGGTTTTTCCCTCTCGGGTATTCAGTTCGCATCTTTTGCAATCTCACTCATTTTATTAGGTGTGGGTTGGAACTTTTTATTTATTGGTAGCACGTCTTTGCTTACCGGAACGTATACAGCGGCTGAAAAAGCCAAGGCTCAAGCCATTAACGACATGACTGTTTTTGTTGTCGGTTTAATTTGTTCTTTTAGCGCAGGTGCTTTACTCGATTTATTTGGCTGGGAAGCAATGAATATTGCTTTAGTACCGTGGTTGGTTATTGCAGGGGTTTCTCTTTTTTGGTTAAGCCAAAAAAGAGAAAAGCAGCTTATTTAAATCATTCCTAACGCGGTTTATTCAACATCCATTCCAGATTTTGGTGAACCGCAGGCCATTCATGTTTTAAAATGCTATAAACATGGGTGTCTCGCAAAATATCATCTTTCACAATTTGATGGCTTCTCAGCACACCATCAAGCTTTGCTCCCAAACGCAGAATTGCAGTTTGACTTTGAACATTTAAAGAAGATGTGCGTAACTCAACCGCAATACAGTTTAAAGTCTCAAATGCATGAGCCAACAATAGCTTTTTACACTCGGTATTTACAGGCGAACGCTGTGCAGACTTACGGTACCACGTCGACCCAATTTCTACACGGCGATGGGCTTCTTCAATATGCATTAAAGTTGTCATACCTAACGCCCGACCTGTTTTTCGGTCTTCAATATAAAAAGGCAACATAGAACCAGAATTTTGCAAACCGAGACGTCTTTCAATTTCAGCAGTCATATGTTCAGGTCTTGGCACACGGGTATACCAAAGATTATAGAGTTCCCCATCACAAACAGCCTCCGCCAGTAATTCAGCTTGAGTTAAGTCTAAGGGCTTTAAAATAACGTGCTCACCTACCAACTCAACAGGTGTAGTAAAAGACATCTTTGTCTCCTCAATTGATATTAAAGTTTTATATTTTCAAAATTATTTATTTAACTCAGCCACACTATACATAGCGTCTGCTATGGTTTGATGACCAGATTTCGATAGGCCATCTGCCGCGCCCAAAATGTCTCGACGTTCTTTGTTTTGCCCAAGTTTTGATTTGCCTTGCAGCCTGGTAATTTCAATCTCAATACCTACAATGGCTTTTAACATCGGTTCAAGATAGTCCTTTGGTGCATCGGACATTTTCCATGGTTCAGGTTGAGATGTTTCATGGGTACGAGTTAAACGAGCCACAACACCACGGACGTAACGTTCATCATCTCGAATGGTTACTTTGCCATAAGCATGCACAACCCTATAGTTCCATGTCGGTACTTGTCTGTGCTGTTCATGTTTGGATGGGTACCAGTTTGGTGAAATATAAGCATCGCCTGCTTGAAACACGACCAACACCTCATCTCCATTTTTAATGTCCTGCCAGACAGGATTAACTCTAGACACATGCGCACGTAGTACACCCAATTCCCCTTCACCTGCCTGTAATTCGAATGGAAGATGATTTGCATCTAAGCCATTACTTCCATGCGTAAAAAGCACACCAAATGGATATTCGGTAATAAGAGAATGCAATACATCCAAACGGTTTTCTGCATAATCATCGGGGATATACATGGCTAAAACCTCACTGTAAATATCAGGGTTATTTATATTTTGTGTTGTAAATTTTCTGGTTTCTGTGGTTTATTAAAAAGAACCACTTTGTATTTTTTTAAGTAGACCAGAATTATGGCAAGAATGGCAAAAGTTGTTGAACTTCCGTCGATTGCAAAGATTAATAAAAGCCAAGGAAAGATAAGTGCTCAACTGACCCAAGCTTTGCGTGAAGCTGTACAAAGTGGTGATTTACAGCCCGGTGATCCGTTGCCTTCTTCACGTGAATTGGCTCTAACACTTGGGGTCGCTCGCGGAACGATTATCGAAGCTTACGATCAGCTTTTAGCCGAAGGTGTGTTTGACTCTCAAGCACGAACGGGTACCTATGTGTCTCATGCTTTAGCTAAAAAAACTACACCGCAACATTCTCAAAAAGAGACCACACCTAACTCAATCCCTTTGACGAAGTCGGCACTCTCCTATGCTCAAGTGCTTAAAGAGTTTAAACCGCTTCCTCATGCCCCTTTTGCAGTGTCTGTTCCGATTGCTCGTACCCAACCAAGTGATATCTGGCGTAAGTTCGGTAATAAATTTAGATCACGAGGTGCAGGTGCTCCTTCGGGTTATGGTGAACCTCAAGGGGTACTATCACTAAGAGTTGCTATAGCCGACTATGTACGTCGATCCCGCTCTGTCCACTGCGAACCTGACCAAATTGTGATTACGCCCGGCATTCAGCAATCACTTTATATTTGCAGCCAGATTTTATTTGAAGCAAAAGATGAAGTTTGGATTGAAGATCCAGCTTATCGGGGTACAACAGCCATTTTTGAACATGCTGTACAAAACATTCGGATGGTGCGTGTTCCTGTCGATGAAGAAGGTATTCAGGTTGAAACCGGAATTAAGCTTTCTAAACATGCACGTGCTGCTTTTGTGACACCGTCTCACCAATATCCACTTGGCATGCCGATGAGTCTAGCAAGACGTACGGCCTTATTAGAGTGGGCAAAACAGCAAAATGCATGGATCATTGAAGATGACTATGACAGTGAACTTCGTTATAACGGTCAGCCCTTTCCATCTTTACAAGGCATGGCACCCGACCAAGTGATTTATCTTGGGACTTTCAGTAAGGTCCTATTTCCCTCTCTTAGACTTGGCTATGCAGTATTGCCTAAAGAATTGGTGGCACCTTTTTGTGGACTCAGAGTATTAATTGATCGACACCCACCTGCTGCCGATCAGCATGTTTTAGCTGCTTTTATTCAAGAAGGCTATTTAGAGCGGCATATTCGACGGACTCGAAATGTCTATGCAGAAGTCCGTGAATTCATTATTGGCTTGATTGAAAAATACATACCTCAAGAACTGGCTTGGTTACAGCCGGGCGATCAAGGCATGCATATGGTGTTATGGCTTGCTCATCATATTAATGACATCGACGTTGCAAGCTCGGCAGTCGAGGCAGGCATTGCGATTAAAGCAATTTCACCGACATTTTCAAAGGAACAACAACGTCCAGGGTTAATTGTTGGCTTAGGCGATTTTGAACCGGAACTGATGAGACAAGCCATCAAAAAACTATCAAAGATTATTCAACAACATGACAAGCCGACTTAGATATAGCCTACAACAGCAACCATAGATGAATGGCAAATGGCCCAATCAATACCATTAAAATACCAGCAATAACCATGGTCAAACTGGCAATTACACCTTCTTCACTATTGCGCTGCTGTGCTCTAACTGTACCAAAACCGTGGGCTGCATTTCCGAAAGCTGCCCCATTTGCTACATTAGAACGGATTTTAGTAATCGCTAAAATTGCATCGCCGCAAATCATACCAACCAAACCAGTAATAACGGTAAATAGTGAAACCAATGCTGCCGAACCGTGAATATCTTCCGCTAAAATCATGGCAAATGGTGTTGAAATAGAACGTGCCATTAAACTGTTGGTCACTTCTGGGCTAAAGTGGAACCACTGTGCCATTTCATAGGCAGACATCACACCTACACTCATCCCCACAATAATCGCAATCGAAAGGACCCCCAGGTTTTTACGAATCGTTTCCCGATAACGATAAATCGGTACAGCGAAAGCAACCGTTGCTGGTCCTAATAAATTAACAATCCACTGCGTATCTTCAGCATAAGTTTGATATGAAATTCCAAAAATCGTCATCAAAATAATGGTGAGTACAGGCACGCTAATCGCAGGCGATAACCAAAGTTTTGGATTTTTCTGATAGATTTTCTTTGCCACGACATAGGCGACCAAAGTCCAGATCAGGCAAAAAATTGACCAAATATTCATGTCATTTGCTCTTTAGATATGCTTATGTTGAAGACGTTTTCGAGCATGCAAATAAGCTTTCAAACGATTGTAATAATGAATCGTCAGACATGTACTGAGCATGACCGAAATGGTCCCAACCGCAATGCTCAAGACAATTTGCCAGCCTTCGGTCATAAATAAAGTTTTATACTGAACTACGGCGACTACAACGGGCACGAAAAATAGTAACAGTTCACCTAAAACAACGGTTGCTCCCATTGCCACCTGATCCATTTTGATAATTTTAAAGAACAGGCATAGAAGCAATAAAAACATACCTAAAATGCCTGCCGATACAGGCACACCGAGTTTTTGATGTAAGAGATATCCGACCCACCAAAAACCAGCCAAAATCAAAATTTGTTTAACTAAAACTAAAAATGAAGGTTGTGTGGGTGTTCCAGAAGCAGATTCAGTACTCATTTTGCGAAATTAAATGGTTAACTACACTATTATGCTATCTTGGTTAAAGCTGCTAAATATGAATTATTCATGTTATTATCATTCCAAAATGGAATAATATATTCTTTATTATGCTTTCACTAAAATCACTACAATGCTTCGTTACATTGGTAAAAACTAAAAGCTTTACACGTACTGCTGAAGAGTTATATCTGACTCAACCGACTATTAGTAAAATATTACAGCAGCTTGAAGAGCAGCTTCAGGTACAGCTGTTGGTTAAACCTGATCATGGCCGTAAAAGACAAATTGAATTAACTGAAATTGGAGAGCGGATTTATCAACATGCGATTGAGCTTCTTCAGGCAGAACAAAACATCTTTCTTGAAATTGAAAACTATCAACAATTAAAAACAGGAACTTTAAAACTCGGCGTTCCTCCTTTGGGTTCGCAGCTCTTAACGACTGCCCTGTTTGATTATCATCAGCAATTGCCAGATATTGAATTAGCTTTTATGGAAGTGGGCTCACGTGGTATTGAGCAAGCTTTGCTTAACAATGAACTAGACGTTGGCGTTTTATTGCAGCCTTTTGATACGCAAATCTTTAATAGCATTGAGCTATGTAACTACCCTTTAATGGTTCTTTTACGTCGTGATGCCACTTGGGCAACCCGTAAAAAAATAAATCTAGAAGAGCTACAACACCAATCATTTTTAATGTTTCCAGAAAATTTCTCTTTAAACAGTATTATTCTCGATGCCTGTAAGCAGCATGGTTTTTACCCAACCATTGCTTGCCGTACCAGCCAATGGCATCTTTTGGCAGACATGGTGCTACAACGTATGGGGATTGCACTTCTCCCGCAGTATTATACCGACATGCTTGACCCTAGTTTATTTGCAGCAGTGCCACTCGAGAAACCAAATATTCAGTGGCACTTAGTCATGGCTTGGAAAAAGAATCTTCCTGTCTCACCAGCGGTACAGGCGTGGCTTAGTATAGTTCGGCAGCATTTTCAGCACATTAAGCCCTAATGTTGAAATGGCTTAATTCAAAAACCGATAAAGCTTTTCCACAAAAAAGCTACCCAATCTTGGATCAGCTCACTTAGACTAGATCCGATTGTTTTATGACATGGACAATAACAATGAATAATGAACATTTTAAGCTGTACACAGATTCACAATTTCTAAGCCCCTACGCGTTTACAGTTTTTGTAGGGCTACATGAAAAACAAATTCCATTTGAAATAGCGACCATTAACTTAGGCCAGCATGGCCAGTTTGAAAAATTTTATGTAGCAAAGTCACTAACTGCCAAAGTGCCTGTACTCGAGCATAACGATTTTGCCTTATCAGAATCTTCTGCCATTTTGGAATATTTAGAAGAGCTTTATCCAAACACATCTATTTATCCAAAAGATATTCAAGCACGCGCAAGAGCAAGACAAATTCAGGCATGGCTCCGATCAGACTTAGTTGCACTAAGAACTGAACGACCAACCGATGTTATTTTTATTCAGCCCAAGTCCACTCCACTTTCAGAAGAAGGCAAAAAAGCTGCGGAGAAACTTTTCTTTGTTGCAGAAAAACTTCTTGCGTCTGATGCCGAATTTCTTTTTGGTTCATGGAGCATTGTGGATGCTGAACTTGCCCTGATGCTGCAACGCCTTATTCAAAATGGTGATGCTGTACCAGAACGTTTAAAAAACTATGCATTACAGCAATGGCAACGTCCGACCGTACAAAAATGGCTTGCCTTGCGACATAAATAAATCCTTATATTTACACCAAACACGAGATAAAAAATGAGTGATTCAAACTATATTCCTCCACAAGTTTGGCAATGGACTGGAGAAAAAACCGATTTAAACCAACCGACTTCAGGTGCGCGTTACGAGCATACACTTCCCGTCGGTAAACATCCGCTCCAGCTCTACTCTTTAGCAACGCCTAATGGCCAAAAAGTCACTATTTTGCTAGAAGAGCTTTTAGCATTGGGTCATCAAGATGCTGAATATGATGCATGGCTGATTAAAATCGGAGAAGGACAGCAATTTGGCAGTGGCTTTGTAGAAGTTAATCCAAACTCTAAAATTCCAGCATTGGTTGACCATAGCCAAAATCCGCCATTAAGAGTGTTTGAATCTGGCTCAATTTTGCTTTACTTGGCTGAAAAATTTAAAGCGTTTATTCCAACTGATATTGCTGCACGTACTGAATGTCTCAATTGGTTATTCTGGCAAATGGGCAGCGCGCCTTACCTAGGTGGCGGTTTTGGACATTTTTATGCTTATGCACCCGTTAAAATTGAATATGCGGTTAACCGCTTCGCCTTGGAAACAAAACGATTGCTTGACGTGTTAGATCAGCATTTAGCAAAGCATGAATATTTAGCAGGTTCTGAATATAGCATCGCTGATATTGCAGCATTCCCTTGGTATGGTGGTCTTGTTAAAAACTGGGTGTATAACGGCGCGGAGTTTTTAGGTGTCGATCAATATAAAAATGTTCAACGTTGGGCAGATGCGATTTTAGCGCGCCCTGCGGTTCAACGCGGGCGTATGGTCAACCGTACTTTTGGTGATTTAGCTACCCAGTTGCATGAACGCCATGATGCGAGTGATTTTGAGACCAAGACTCAAGATAAAGTTTAATCATCATTTTTAAATAAAACCCACTTTTGCTCAAAAAGTGGGTTTTATCATTCTTTCAATAACATTTTATTGATGCAATGAAAATCCTTTAATTGCCTTATCAACGGCCTTTTTAGGCCCTCTTAACGCTAGCCCAACCAAATTTAATTGATTTGCATCATCGGCTAAAAAAACCGCCCGATTATCCTCATCATTTCCTGTAGAAAACATGGCGTGTACATAGGGAATTATCGTTAAATCTTGCTCAATTGCTTTGCGATGCGCTTTTTGCATTCCAGATAAATCCCCTTCAAATACCAACATCGGCTGCCCTAGCATGTTGCCATACTCATAGCCATTCGC
This sequence comes from Acinetobacter sp. ACIN00229, assembly GCF_016106645.1. Lineage (NCBI taxonomy): Bacteria > Pseudomonadati > Pseudomonadota > Gammaproteobacteria > Moraxellales > Moraxellaceae > Acinetobacter > Acinetobacter sp. ACIN00229. The sequence continues at coordinate 146,968 of NZ_JADWOM010000008.1, read as the reverse complement.
ATCGATATAAGGTTTCCCCAACATTTCAGGTACAGCAGAGGCAATCCCCGTTGCCAAAAAAGCCACCACATTTAATCTCTGCCACGTCGCAAGATCATTACGGACAATCAGCGCAATTTTTGTATCAAACATAAACCTCTTTCCTGAATCATAACTTTAACTCGCTCATCATGACTCATTCAGATTTTTCTCGTCTTGTACGTTTGTGCAGGAGCCATCACAAACGTACAAGACCATAAATTTGCGAGTCACTATGCTGGGTTGTTTTTGTTTCAGCAGATACGTTATGGAAATCTTTTTTTATACCTTGAGTGTGATGTATAGCCCCGGTCCTGTAAATGTTATGGGACTAAACGCTGGGCTAACCGGACAATTCAAAAGAACAATTTATTTTTTTATAGGTGTCGGTTGTGCAATGCTGATGTTATTCATGATTTTTGGATATATTGGTGCCGCGATCATTCCACAAAATGCCTTGCACTATATTGCTTTGTTTGGCGCGTGTTATACGTTTTACCTTTCATATCAAATGCTAAAGTCAGAGATTGATATTAGTGACGAAGCCACTGAAGTTCAGGCACTTTCATTCTCGAATGGTTTCTGGATACAAGCTTTAAACCCAAAAGGAATTTTAGTGATTCTGCCTGTTACAACCATTATGTACCCGACAGCACATATCATTGGCGTTCAAATCTTCTTGGTATCATTGCTCATTTCACTGGGCGCAGCTGGCGCGCCCTGCCTTTACTCTTGGGCAGGTACAGTGTTAGGTAAAAAAATTAAAAATAGAATCTGGTTTAATCGTATAAACCAAGCCATGGGATTGATGCTAATCGTTTCTGGCATATTTATGCTTTATGATTTTTTGAAAGGCATGAGCCTAATTTAAGATAAAGTCTATGTCAGCCTAAACAGGCTGGCTTTTAAATCTCTTGTTTAAGAAGAGAGCTTATTAATCATCCGCCATCGGGCTGGAGTCAATCCAAATGCTTTTAAAAAATGACGTGTCATATGGCTTTGATCAAAAAATCCTGCAATCAATGAAGCTTGAGTTAAGGACTCTCCATACATCAAACAGGACTTCACAACTTCCAGCCTACGCATAGTCATATATCGATGTGGACTTGTACCAAACAGTAGTCGAAAATCGCGTGAAAGACTCCAGCGGTCTCGTCCCACACTTTTTTCAATATCATCTAAAGAGATATTTTCATATAAAGAAGCATGTATAAATTCTCTAGCGCGCTCCGCTGCGACATAGTCATAAGCATGTGAGGTACGCTGATTATTACCAGAAATTTCGTAAAGTGTGGTTGCCAGATCATATAAAGCATCTTGTTTTTCTAAAGAATCAATATGTTGATCCATCCCCTGTAATAAAACATCCGTTGCCTTAAATAAACGGGGATCCTGACTCAAGCCATTTTCAAAAAATGGTAAAGGTTTCCCCTTCATAATTTCCTGTAGGGTTGCAGGTTCTACGTACACCATCCGATATCTAAAACCATCTCGACTACCTGACTCTCCATCATGTTTTTCATCAGGATGTAAAACCATCGTCATACCCGGCTGGCTATGTTTCATCTCTCCACGATAATGAAAGCTTTGAACACCGGTTAATGTTCGACCAATGGCAAAAGTATCGTGGCGATGCGACTCATAAGCATGATCGGTAAAAAAGGCTTCAATTCGTTCGAGACTATTAGGGTCAGAATTTCTGACGATCCAATCATTTGCATTGGGTAATTCAATCACATATTCACCAAAATTTTATATGTGCTAGAGAGCATTCCACCTATACGTTATACGCTATCATTATTTTGAAAAATAGCCTGTATATAACTCACTCAGCCAAGCGACAAAAACGCGTACGCGTGGCGAGAGCTGCCTGTGCTGCGGATATAAAGCAGAAACTGACATCTTCGGGATTTGCCATTCAGATAAAACCTCAACCAGTTGTCCGTCTTTTAACTCATTCGCTACATGATAACGCGGGACCTGAATTAAACCTGCCCCACGTAAAGCAGATAATACATAGTTTTCAGCATCATTTACCGCGATCCAGCTTTTCAAAAAATAATCTTGTTTCTTGCCATTCACCATTAATTCAAATGGATAATTCCGCCCGCCTGATGTCGAAAAGAAATTAACACAATAATGTGATAACAAATCCTCTGGTTGCTGAGGTGTTCCATGTTTATTTAGATAGTCAGGACTTGCACAAATGACTTGTGGCATATCCACCAAATGTCTAGCAATTAAAGTTGAATCATCCAAACGTCCTGCTCTCACCACACAGTCTATCCCTTCCCTAATCAGATCAACCAAGCGATCACCCGTACTAATTACGAGTTCAATGTCGGGATACAACTCGTGAAATTGGTCGATATTGGGTAAAACAATTTTAGTTGCATGTGCGCCTGATAAATCAACACGTAGTAAACCACGGGGCTGTGCAATTACATTACGTAAGGACGATTCGGCATCATCGAGCTCCGATAATATTTGTGTGCAACGCTCATAAAATGCTTGTCCATCTAGTGATGGTCTTACATGCCGAGTCGTCCGCTCTAGCAAACGACACTGTAAATTATTCTCTAGCTCTTTAATGGCATTACTTGCTGTAGCGCGTGGGATATTTAGCTGATCGGCTGCCTGACTAAAACTACCCAGCTCTACTATGCGGGTAAAAAGTTGCAAGGTATCAAATTTATCCATGGTGCTCGCTTTTAACCCTATCTATTATTAATAAATATGGAATTATCTTATCCAATTATGAAGATTTATCCCATATTTCTATATTATTAAAATAAGCCATACCTACTCAAACAGGCAATCTAAAAATGAATATTTCAAAAAAGACAGCTCTTGTTACTGGTGCATCACGCGGTATTGGTCGTGCTATTGCTGAACGCTTAGCTCAAGATGGTTTTTATGTCATTGTTAACTATGCGGGCAATAAGGTGCATGCCCAAGCAACTGTAGATCATATTATTGAGCAAGGTGGTCAAGCCTCTGCTATTCAAGCAGACGTTGCAAATGAACATGAGGTGAGTCGTTTGTTTCAAGAAGCAAAAGCCATTAACGGTCAATTAGAAGTTGTGGTTCATAGCGCAGGCATTATGCCTATGGCAAAAATTACACCTGAAGGTCTGCCAGACTTCGATAAAGTAATTCATACCAATTTACGTGGCGCGTTTTTAATTTTGGCGCATGCGGCCGAAACAGTTCCAGATGGTGGCCGAATTATTACGCTTTCAACGAGTGTAATTGCCAAATCTTTTCCTTTATATGGTCCCTATATTGCCTCGAAAGCGGGTGTAGAAGGCTTAGTACATGTATTAGCAAATGAGTTACGCGGCCGAAATATTACTGTAAATGCTGTTGCGCCTGGCCCGACAGGAACAGACCTTTTTTATAATGGAAAAAGTGATGAGCAAGTGGCAGCAATTGCAAAACTCGCTCCCTTGGAAAGAATCGGAACACCTGAAGAAATTGCCAGTGTAGTTGCCATGCTAGCTGGCCCAGATGGACGGTGGGTAAATTCACAAGTCATTCGAGTAAATGGTGGATTTGCTTAATGTTTAAAACCATATGGATTATTATAATCCATATGGTTTTTACCAAATGTTAAAATCCATTAAACATATTATTAGAAGAACTTTATAAGATTAATTAATACTGTTTTATATAAAATATTTAGCTTGCTTATTTATTAAAAAAATATATATAAATAGATATTACTTATTTTTGCTTATATTTAAAAACGCGTAAATTGAACAATAACAATCTGAATCGAAGATAAGGAATTATTTAAATGAATGCCAAATTAAATACAGAAAACCCATCTGGTTTTATCTCTTCGAGTTCTAATACATCTTTGTCAAAAGACACTATTCTTAGTAAAGCACAGCAATACGCACAAGACCATGAACTTAATTTTAGTGGCAGTTTATCACCTACTGATGCATGGCAGCTCGTACAGCAAGGCGAAGCTGTTTTAGTTGATGTGCGTACCAATGAAGAACGTAAATTTGTAGGTTATGTTCCTGAAAGTGTTCATGTCGCTTGGGCAACAGGCACATCGTTTAACCGTAATCCACGCTTTTTAAAAGAACTCGAATCAAAAGTTGGCAAAGACAAAACCATTCTTTTGTTATGCCGTAGTGGCAACCGTTCAGCACAAGCTGCCGAGGCCGCATTTAATGCTGGTTTTGAGCATATTTATAACGTTCTTGAAGGCTTCGAAGGCGATCTAAATGATCAGCAACAGCGTAATCAAAAAAATGGCTGGCGCATCCATCAACTTCCTTGGCAACAAGACTAATATTTTAATCAATTTTCAGTGAATCAAGGAAAGCTTGTGACTCAATGGAACATTAATGCTGTTGTACAAGGTTTACAACAAGCAAGGCATGACTGGCGTCAGCAGCAACACAGAACCAAAGAATTTGGGGGCCGTGAACTTCCATCTAAAGAAGCGTTAAAAGCCATTTTAGATGACCTGTGCGGAATTTTATTTCCAATGCGTTTAGGCCCTGCTGACTTACGTCAAGAAACTGAAGATTCTTATATTGCCTATACTTTAAATCGGGTACTCACAGCCTTACATGCTCAAGTACAACTGGCTTTAAACTATGAAGCAAAACGTCATTTGAGTCATTCGAACACAGTCCAACAACCAGACGAACTTGCTCAAAATATTGTGCAGGATTTTGCCAACACCTTGCCCTCTATACGACGTCTTTTAGACGGCGATGTGCGTGCTGCTTATGAAGGCGATCCGGCGGCGCATAGTGTGGATGAGGTATTACTTTGCTATCCGGGCATATTTGCGATTATTCATCATCGAATAGCGCATCAACTGTATGCCCAAGTGCCTTTATTGTCTCGCATTATTTCCGAGTTGGCGCATTCTGCAACTGGTATTGATATTCATCCGGGTGCAAAAATCGGTAAAGGATTCTTCATCGATCATGGTACAGGTGTAGTGATTGGTGAAACTAGCGTTATTGGGGAACGTGTTCGTATTTATCAGGCAGTGACCCTTGGAGCAAAACGATTTGAAACCAATGATGATGGTGGTTTGAAAAAAGACTATACACGCCATCCAATTGTTGAAGACGACGTGGTGATCTATGCAGGTGCCACTATTTTAGGTCGTATTACGATTGGTCGAGGGTCCATTATTGGGGGAAATGTCTGGCTTACACATAGTATTCCTGCAGGAAGCCAGATTTTACAGTCACCACTGGAGGCTTATCAAAAAAATCCAGAATTTAAATAAATCGTATTCACAATTTTATATATAAGAGTTTTAACCAATATATTAAAAATATGAATTTGGTATATATAAATCAGTTTATTACTTATTTATATTAAATTTTCATAAACATATGCTTATTCATAATAAGTGAACTGTGTTCATTTATTTATACCTTATTCATATTTTGAAAATCGAATATTTAATTCTAATCTGTTAACACGATAATTTAAAAATTTAACATTTTATAACCAAGCCACTGTAATAAGGAAAAATGATTCATGGCGAAAAATACTGACAAAGCCCAACTTGCGCTGGGGGACCACGCAGCCCGTCAACTGGCCAATGCAACCAAAACTGCTCCCCAACTTTCTACAATTACTCCCAGATGGCTGACTCACTTACTTCAATGGCTTCCTGTTGAAGCAGGTATCTACCGCTTAAACCGTGTAAATAATACTGATGATATTCAAGTCGCTTGCACACAACGTGATGAAGCAACTTTACCTCAAACTTTTGTTGATTATGACCCAGAGCCACGCGAATACTTTTTAAATGGTGTATCTACTGTTTTAGATGTACATACACGTGTTGCTGACCTTTACAGCAGCCCACACGACCAAATTAAAGAACAGCTTCGTTTAACGATTGAAACCATTAAAGAACGTCAAGAAAGTGAGCTTATCAATAACCCCGAATACGGTTTACTGGCAAGTGTGACAGATGACCAACGTATTTCGACTTTAAATGGCCCACCTACTCCAGATGATCTTGATGATTTGCTACGTAAAGTCTGGAAAGAACCGGGATTTTTCCTAGCGCATCCTGATGCCATTGCAGCATTTGGCCGTGAATGTACACGCCGTGGTGTGCCACCTCCAACGGTTAGCTTATTTGGTTCGCAATTCATTACATGGCGCGGTATTCCACTCATTCCCTCAAATAAAATTCCTGTAGAAGATGGCAAAACTAAAATCTTGCTGCTTCGTGTTGGTGAAAAGCGTCAAGGGATTGTTGGTTTATTCCAACCAGGTCTTGCTGGTGAACAGTCACCAGGGCTTTCAGTACGCTTTATGGGAATCAACCGTAACGCGATTGCGTCGTATCTAATCTCGTTATATTGCTCACTTGCAGTACTCACTGATGATGCATTGGCAGTATTAGATGATGTGGAGGTGGACAAATATCATGACTACCCAGTTAACTACAAGTAATCTGCAAGGTAGTCCAACGGGGCCTGAAGTGACTGGTGTTAACCCACCAGCCAACTTCCCTGATGAGTCCACCATTGCTCGTCTTGCTAATGAGTTTTTTTCAGCATTACCAAGCTCAAGCAGTTCAGCTTCTCCATCGGGCCTTAACTTGGACTTACCTATCGGAGCGCCACCTCACCCACCGCAACCGGGTGAACCATTTTCTGCACTCAGTGGTCGTGCGCCCAATATCGCGTTCCAGAAAAGTCTCAATCCAGAATTTCCTGAGCATATTCCAAATTTGCCAGACTACCCTGAACGTCGAATTATAGCGTCTGCGCCTGTGGTTGGTGGAGCTAATTTACCACGCCCACCATTTGAGCCACATTTACCACAAGCTGCTCATAGTGAACCCAATGTGCCACGCATTGAACCAAACTTACCTACTGGTGCAGGTGAATCACCTTATTATTTTTTAAATGATTTTTCTGCTCCAAATGCAGCAGAGCCATCTGTTAAAGGTGTTGAAGATAATTATTCGGTTGCACAGTCTTTTCAATTGCCACATGGTGACCAGCTGAAATCATTGCTAACTGAAGATCGTTTTGCAACGAACACGCCTCCCCAAAGTTCGGCAAGCTCTGCATTTTATTTTTTAGACTTGCCTCAAAGTGGACAAAGTTATAGTCACTATCAACCATCGCAACCCACTTTTGTAGCAAGTAGTGCTCAACCACTCGATGTGCATGCCATACGTCGCGATTTCCCAATTTTACAGGAACGCGTCAATGGCCGACCTCTGGTCTGGTTGGATAATGCTGCCACTACACAAAAACCGCAGCGCGTGATTGACCGGATTGCTTATTTTTATCAGCATGAAAACTCAAACATTCACCGTGCTGCACATGAGTTAGCGGCTCGTGCAACCGATGCCTATGAACATGCAAGAAATGTAGTTGCCCGATTTATTGGTGCACCCTCTTCTAAAGAAATTATCTTTGTTCGAGGAACAACCGAAGGCATTAACCTGATTGCAAAAACATGGGGTGAGCAAAATATTGGTGAAGGTGATGAAATTATTGTTTCTCACTTAGAACACCATGCCAATATTGTGCCTTGGTATCAACTCACTAAAAAAACTGGAGCAAAATTAAGAGTCATTCCTGTGGATGACACGGGCCAGATTATTTTAGAAGAGTTGCCAAAACTGATTAATGAACGCACTAAACTGCTGTCGATTACTCAAGTTTCGAATGCTTTAGGAACAGTCACACCTGTTGCTGAAGTCATTAAAATTGCCCATGCCAAAGGTGTACGTGTTTTAGTTGACGGTGCACAATCTGTTTCGCACATCCCAACCGATGTACAAGCCCTTGATGCAGACTTTTTTGTGTTTTCTGGACATAAAGTGTTTGGGCCGACGGGCATTGGCGCGGTATATGCAAAACCAGAACTGCTAGAAAGCATGCCTGTTTGGGAAGGCGGCGGTAACATGATTCAGGATGTGACCTTCGAACAAGTAGTTTACCAACCTGCACCAAACAAGTTTGAAGCTGGAACTGGAAACATTGCCGATGCTGTTGGTTTGGGTGCTGCGCTTGAATATGTCGAAAGTCTAGGCATTCATAACATTGCTCGCTATGAACATGATCTGCTCGAATATGGTCAAAATGCACTGAGCAGTGTGCCTGGTTTACGTCTGATCGGAACGGCACATCACAAAGCCAGTGTTATGTCCTTTACCTTACAAGGCTATTCAACTGAACAAGTCGGTAAAGCTTTAAATCAGCATGGTATTGCCGTACGTTCTGGCCATCACTGTGCACAGCCAATTTTACGTCGTTTTGGTGTAGAACAGACGGTGCGTCCGTCTTTGGCTTTTTATAACACAACTGAAGAAATTGATTTATTGGTTTCGGTGTTACATCAACTGACGCGTAATAGGCGCAGCAATTAAATCTATTTCTAGACTAGAAAAGACTGCTTTTGAGCGGTCTTTTTTATGGATTATTTATTGAAGCTACTTTAGCTCAAAAGTTATATATAGAAGTAACAAGTCAAAGCGGTTATCACGGCGGAGTCTTATTATTTTAATTTCGATTCCTAGATTAGCCTTCGGCTCGAGCTAAGAGTTATTAATACTCTAGACAATTTAAAGTAATTATCACGGCGGAGTCTTACCGTTTTGCCTCCAAAGAAAGTAGCTAATTCTGTTACTTTTTTTAAAAGTAACCAAAAACTTTCTCATCCAAAGAACCTGTTCTCTGCTTTCATTTTTCAAAAAATAATGCAAATACATTATCTTTATAAATTATGGGCAGGCTGTGGATGAAATTTAGCACGAGCGAATACAGGTATGAACTCCGCCGTGCTATCCCATCCACTTATAAATAAAAGCAACTTAAACAAACAATCCCCAAATCAATCTCAATGCAATCCCAATTAATAAAACTCCCATCACCCGCTCAAAATAAACCCCGAACTCCAAAAACCTTTTACGTACAATAGGCTGAGCAAACAGCACACTCACTACCATAAACCAGATGGCATTGACCATACACATCCATACCCCATAAAAAACCTGAACTTTCATCGGTGTGGCCGTACTTACAATCGTCGTAAAAATTGCCAGAAAAAAGATAGTGGCTTTTGGGTTTAACGCATTGGTAAGAAAACCCATGGTAAACGCTTTAAATAAACTCGGCGTGTCACTGTCTGCTTGGCCATTAATCTCAATATTGGTATTCGGCTGGCTACGTAAACACTGCCATCCAAAATACACTAAGTAAGCTGCCCCTGCTGTTCTGATAAGTGACATCAGCCATTCACTTTGTTGAATCAAAAAGCCAATACCAACCAGTGTATAAAACACATGCACTGAAATCCCGACTCCAATACCAATTGCGGTTAGACATCCAATTAAGTAGCCATAACGTACACTTTGTCTTACCGTAATCACAAAATCTGGTCCCGGTAAAATCACCGCCATAAAGTGAATAAGAGCTAGCGTTAAAAACTCATGTCCATACAACTGCCACATTTATGCAACCTCCTCGGCAACGTTATAGTTAATACTGAGCTTTCCCTTCTTAAACTGATAAGACTGAATTTCTATAGAACCAATATCTCCTAATGCCGTGACATGCGTTCCGCCACAAGGAAATGCAGGAAACTCACCAAAACTAATTTCACGAAAGCCATCAGCATGTTGATGAAGATGGGTTGGTAAATTAGCTTGAATATAGTGAGAACATTGCTGCTGAAGAGTTTCACCATCTAACTGTTGGGCTGTATCTAAAGGAATAAACTGAACACGAGCATCGCTAGGCCAGTGCTGAGCTTTTATAGCTTGCCAGCCAAATAGATGCATTACATTTGCAATGAGATGTCCAGCCGAATGTAATCGGCTATGATAATTGCGCGTATTTAAATCCACCTTTGCTAATGCCGCTCCCAACACAACAGGTTGAGAGCTGTAATGAATAATTTCCCCTTGTTCAATTGCCACATGCACTACTTCAACTTCTGCAATTTTTCCCTTATCGCTAGGTTGACCACCACCTTGAGGGTGAAATGGTGTTGCCGATAAACGTATGGTAAAACGCCCATCTTCACATGAGGTACATTCTAAAACTTCAACTTCAGCGGCAAGAACACCTGTTAAATACAATGCTTGCGTCATACTTTTCTACACATACCTTGAGATGAAAAAGATTGTATTGCGATTTTTTAGACGCGATAATCCAATCAAAATCCAAATAACTTTTGCCTCATGAGCACAAATCAAAGTCTGGTTCTATTAAATGAAATGGCGACTTTCGTTAAGGTTGTCGAGTCGGAAAGCTTTTCTGAAACTGCACGCCAGCTTGGTACAACACCTTCTGCTGTGAGCCGCGCAATTGCCCGTTTAGAACGTGCTTTAGGTACCCGCTTACTCTATCGGACTACACGGAAACTTCGTTTAAGTGAAAGTGGACAACAGGTCTATCAACGTTGTTTAGATATGGTGAATGCTGCGCAAGCGGTCATGGAAAGTTCGGGCCAATTTCATGTCGAGCCAGAAGGTATTATTCGTATGAGTGTTCCGAAAGCTGTGGGACATTTTATGATCCATCCACATTTACCCGAATTTTTAGAACGCTACCCGAAAATTGATATTCAAATGCTTTTAGAAGATCGTTATGTCGACCTGATTGATGATGGAGTCGATTTAGCACTTCGAATTACAGAGCAACCACCGGGTGGCCTTATGGGTCGAAAGCTGATTGATATTGATCACTTGGTTTGTGCTACACCTGAATATTTGGCAAAGTATGATACTCCGAACCACCCTCATGATTTAAAGCAGCATGAATGTATTTACTTGGGCGAACAAGCCAGTGACTCAAAATGGAAATTTCAACAAGGAAATAAATCGATAAGTGTTGCTGTGCGTGGGCGTTATGCTGCAAACCATACAGGTGTGCGTTTGAGTGCCGCATTACAGCATTTTGGTATTGCGAGCTTGCCATACTTTGTTGCACGCCATGCGCTACAACAAGGTACCTTAGTTCAGGTTTTACCAGATTGGTATTTTAAAACCTATTACAGTGGTGGGCTGTGGTTACTTTATCCACCGACAAGGCATGTCCCGCCTAAATTAAGTGTATTGATTCAATATTTGGCAGATAAATTAGCAGCAGAGCCGACTTTATTTAAGTTAAAGTAATATAGAATCAAGGAATTAGCACGAAGGAATCCTACCTTTAAATCTCTAAAGTAAGCAGTTAATTCTGTTACTTTTTTTGAACAAAGTAACCAAAAAACTTTCTCATCTACAGAACCTGACCACTGTTTACATCTATAAAAAAATATTGCAAAAACATTATCTTTATAAATTATGGGCAGGCTGTAGATGAATCGTAACTCAAGCAAATACTATCTAGAATCCTAGTCATTAAGGGCTATGAGTAAAACTACTCAACCAATAAATCTTTTGGATTAATCGTATCGCCATAGACTGGTTTTAAAGTTTTTTCATAAGCCTGATGAATCACGCCTTCTTTAGCCAGTTTCTCTAAATCTTGGTTCAACCAGTCCAATAACTCTTTATCGCCTTTTTTCACTGCTGGTGCAATTAAGTCCTGCTCACCTAAATTGGTAATGCCAACAGTGTAATTTGGATTTTCTTTAGCCCAAGCTAAAACCAGCAAGTTATCATGTGCCAAAGCAGCACCACGACCATCTTTTAAAGCATCGAAAGTTTCTGTGTTTTGCTCATACTTTTGTAACTTAATTTCAGGGTGAGTCTTGGTGAAGAATGAATCAGCTGTTGTACCTTTGTTTACCAATAAAGTTTTATCTTTCAGTTGAGCCACATCGGTAATCGGATGACTTTTAGGAGAAACCACCCCTAACGCAACTTTTAAATAAGGTTTAGCAAAATCGACCACTTCTTTACGCTCTGGCGTAACGGTAAAGTTGGCAAAAATAATATCCACTTTATTGGCTTTTAAGTATTCGACACGGTTAGCCGCTTCAGTTAAAACAAACTCAACTTTGTTTTCATCACCCAGCAGATCTTTCGCGACATGCTTAGCAATCTCTACATCAAAGCCCTGATTTTTACCTTGAGCATCTAAATATCCAAACGGCGGTTTATCACTAAATACGCCAATTCGTACCACGCCATTCTTTTTGATCTGTTCAATACTCGACACAGTTTGTGTCGTATCTGCCGTTTTTTCAGTAGACTGAGTTCCTTTGTCACATGCAACTAAACCTAAACTCAGTAAAGACGCAGCTAAAATATGCTTCACGTTTTGAAATGTTAATGTTGTCATTATTTCACCCTATCGTTCTTGTAAAAGTCTTATTTAAAATCGCAGCGCCTACTTTTAGGCACTGCTCTAGCGATATTGAAAATTATTGGCCTACATCTAAAAACACATTCGGATTGACCGAGTCACCGTAAATTGGTTTCAAGGTTTCATCATAAATTTTATTAATTTCACCACTTGTTCTGAGTTGCTTAATTTCAGTATTGAGCCAATTCAATAGTTGGGTATTGCCCTTTTTAACTGCTGGTGCAATAAACTCTTGATCCCCAATAGACTGAATACCGGCCACATAACTCGGGTTCTTCGCTGCCCACGCTAAAGCATAAGTACTATCTTGTGAAATCGCGTCACCACGACCGTCGGTTAAAGCTTTGAAGGCATCCGAATTTCTTTCAAACTTAAGTAAATTTACTTTTGGATAATGCTTGGTAAAGTAGGTATCTGAACTTGTGCCTTTATTTACAATTAAGGTCTTACCTTCTAATTGGGCAATGTCAGTAATCGGCTTGGCTTTAGGCGAGACAATACCAAAAGCACCTTTTAAATAAGGCTCGGCAAAATCGACAACCTCTTTACGTTCTGGCGTTACTGTAAACGTCGCAAATACAACATCAGCGCGATTCGATTTTAAAAACTCCACCCGATTTGAAGCTTCAGTCACAATAAACTCAACTTTCTTTTCATCGCCAAGCAAGTCTTTGGTCACTCGTTTTGCTAAAGCCACATCAAAGCCCTGATTATTACCTGCACTATCTACATAACCAAATGGCGGATCATCGGCAAAAACCGCAACGCGTAGAACCCCATTTTTTTTGACTTGTTCTAAAGAGTGGTCTTCTTGAGCATTACTTGCCTGTTCAGTTGATGGCGTTTTACTACATGCAGTTAACAACACCCCAGCAACGGCAAGACTGCTTAATATTTTTATTGAATTACGTTTAAACATTCACTTCCTCATGATTCAAATAATAAAAATTTAGTACGACAAAATATTTAAGAAGGCTTTCGCTCGTTCTGTTTTTGGCTGTTCAAAAAATTCTTCTGGTGAAGCCTGTTCAATAATCTTGCCCTTATCCATAAAAATAATGCGGTCGGCAACCTTGCGTGCAAAGGACATCTCATGTGTCACAATCAGCATGGTCATTCCTTCATTCGCCAACTTGAGTACCACATCAAGCACTTCTCTGACCATTTCCGGATCAAGCGCAGCAGTAATTTCATCAAGTAAAATGACTTTAGGTTGCATGACCAATGAACGCACAATAGCGATACGTTGTTTTTGTCCGCCTGAAAGCTGTCGTGGATAATCAAGTTTTCGCTCAAATAGTCCGACGCGCTTTAACAACTCATCCGCTACTTGTTCTGCTTCATCACGATGGCGTTTTTGTACTTTAAGTGGCCCGAGCAAAATGTTGTCAATAACGTTCATATGCCCAAATAGCTCATAGTTCTGAAAAACCATGCCAATTTTTTGACGAGCATTAGTCCAGTCCACATCTTTACCAAGCACACCTGAACCAGTTAAACGGATTTCACCGCCCTGAATCGGTTCTAAGCCGTTAATACAACGCAATAAGGTACTTTTACCGCAGCCCGATGGGCCTAAAATAACAACCACCTCTCCTTGTTCTACATCTAGATCAATGCCCTGTAAAATATGACTTTGTGCAAATGATTTCTGTAATTGTTGTATCGATAACAAAGGCATAATTACTCCCAGACCTTTTCTAAATGTGCCGCCAAACGAGATAAGGGATAGCAAATCAGAAAATACAAAATAAAAATAAAACCATAAATCCAAAGAGAAGCGCTCGGCACGGTCAACAGCGAATTTTCAATAATTTGCTGGCCAACTTTAATGACCTCAACCACACCAATCAGGACTGCCAAAGAGCTGGTTTTCACCATTCGGGTAAATAAGTTAATCGCGCCTGGTGTTACTCGTTTTAGACTTTGCGGAAAAATGACGTAGATCAAAGCTTGAACATGAGTTAGTCCGAGGGCATAGGCCGAATCGCGTTGATGCTGATCAATTGAGGTAATGGCTGCACGAACCAAATCGCCCATTTCTGCCGTACCCCATAAAACAAATACAACAACGCAGACCCACATTGCTGAAAACTGCCAGTTAAACCATGTCGCAAAGCCGAAATAAAACACAAACAGCAAAACTAAAATTGGAATGATTCGAATGGCTTCTAAGTACAGGCGGCACAGTGCTTTAACGACTATATTTTTAGAGGTCATAATGACGCCGAAAACTGTGCCGAAAATTGCAGAGAAAAACACTGAAATAAATGCAATTTTTGCAGTTGCCCAAAGTCCCCACATTAAACGTTCGAGGTGACTCGCTTGAAATAGATAATCAAGTTCCATGGCTCACCTTCCGACTTCTGTGCTCCAGATAGCTGGTTAAAATAGACACGGGCAATAAAATAATCAGATAAGCCATGATGAGTAAGAACAAAGCTTCGGTGGTTTTATAGTCCATGCCAATTAAGTCTTTGGTGACAAAAAGCAGTTCAACAACAGCAATTGCACTGACCACAGAACTTTCTTTAATTAGAAATAGACAATTTGCCCCTATTGCCGGAATTGAAATAGCCAGTGCTTGAGGAAAAATGACATATCTAAAAATTTGAATTGGTTGTAGACCAATACTTTTTGCAGAGTCAATCTGCCCTTTTGCAACAGACTGCAAACCCGCTCGGAAAGCTTCAGCCATATAGCTTCCGCCTAAAAAGGTCAGTCCGATCACACCACAGGCAAAACCATCGATTTTGATACCGAGTTTTGGCAAACCGTAATACAAAAAGAACAGTTGAATTAATAAAGGGGTATTTCGAGATAACTCAATATAGAACTGGGCAATTCTATTTAGCACCCGCACGCGATATGTGATTAAAATGCTGCAAATTAGCCCCACAATAATTGCCAAAATAATGCTGATAATTGAAATTTTCAGCGTGGTCAAAGTTGCAGAGAAAAATTGCGGCAACACACTATGGATATACTGCCAGTTCAAGGAAAATTCCAAAAATAATATTAAAACGTTATAAATATTTAGCTTTCGTCAGCTATTAAATATTTGTGCAACGAGTTTATTTTTTTCCCAATTGGTCTAAAACTATTTTTATTAGATAAGCTTTTCTATAAGTTTGATAAATTCGATCTGGCAATTGAAAACCTTCAAATCAGATGAATACAACCGCTCAAAACATATTCACTAAAATAAAGATGAATAATAAAACCAATAAAAAAAATCGGACACCAAGACCCGATTTTTTATTAAATGATTTTTAATCTATTGCTTACTTTCTAAGTACATCGCCAATGCTTGGGTCTTTATCAAAAACCGATTTAGCATATGGGCAAAGCGGAATTACTTTTACATCTTTTTCACGAACAAAAGCCACCAAGGCATCAAGTAATTGGCGACCTACACCTTGTCCACGATAATTTTCATTCACATCTGTAGCATCAATAATTAGCATGCTCTCGCCTGCCCATGTATAAGTCATTTCACCTGCAACGATTTCACCATCAAGTAAGCTAAAGCTGCCGTGTTTTGTATCATCTTTTTGTTGAATATTCACAATGAATTCCTCGTATTACGACTCATATCTATTTAGAAATGACTTTGTATAATCTTTATCTATAAGAACAAATCTAAGTGTAAAAAAATAGCCTGTTTTTAGCAGCGAGTCTGTATGCTTTTTAAATACAATTCATGCATAAAATTCATAATTCTATTCGTAATTCAGCGTCTAATCCTCTCAAATCATTGTTGTTAAGCTCTGCGACCAGATTTTATTCATTTCATTTATGAAAATTCAATGGTTTTGAGATTGGAACTTTTATGTCTTCTTTTCATCAAATTGAGCAAAGCACCTATGAACATTCAATACCTGCCTGGGGTGCCGTCTTTGTAATGTCGCTCTGCTGCGCAGTATTAATTGCATCTGAGTTCATGCCCGTAAGTTTACTTACCCCCATCTCTTTAGATTTAAATATGAGTGAAGGCCAAGTGGGTCAAGCAATCGCAATTTCTGGTATTTTTGCTGTGATGACCAGCCTGTCTATTAGTCGTGTATTTAAGGCATGGGATCGACGTCATATCATTTTATTACTCACCCTACTGATGATTGTCTCTGGCATAGTCATTACATCTGCCTATTCTGCGGCTTTGTTTATGTTGGGTCGTGCAATCTTAGGCGTAGTTATTGGTGGTTTTTGGGCAATGTCGACATCAATTGTCATGCGACTCGTTCCTCCGCTTTCAGTACCTAAAGCACTCGGTTTATTAAATGGCGGAAATGCTCTAGCCACCACAATTGCAGCACCATTAGGAAGTTTTTTGGGTTCAATTATTGGCTGGCGTGGTGCTTTTTTCTGTATTGTTCCTATCGCGATTGTTGCACTTATTTGGCAATTTAAAAGTATGCCCTCTCTTCCAGCAATATTGTCAGTTGAGAAATCTAAAAATCCATTTGGTTTACTAAAACGCCCAATTGTACTTTATGGGATGACCGGAATTTTATTACTCTTTATGGGCCAATTTGCGCTATTTACCTATCTACGCCCATTTCTAGAAACCGTTACTCATGTCGATGCGACAATGCTATCCATTTTATTATTAATATTGGGTTTAGCAGGTTTAGTGGGTACATTTGTAATTAGTTTAATCCTGCACCAACATGTTTATCGTTATCTGATTCTTATTCCATTCATCATGGCATTGATTGCTGGAGCTTTTGTGCTAGGTGGTGAGCATTTATGGTTTGTTGCCATATTTATGGGTTTATGGGGCTTTATTGGAACGTCGGCACCTGTTGTATGGAATACATGGCTTGCCCAAACACTACATCAAGATGCCGAAATTGGTGGTGGTTTGATGGTTGCGATTATTCAATTTGCAATTACTCTAGGTGCAACTATAGGTGGATTATTATATGACTCACATGGCTATAGTGCCACGTTCTATATAAGCGCAACTATTTTGCTATTAGGCGCGATTACTGCTTTTCTCACATGGCGAAATGCTATTCACGTAGCACATCAATAACCAACCGTAACGCAGGTGAAAGTTGTCTTCGATGTGGATAGTACAAATGGTATCCAGGAAACTGGATACTGTACTCTTCCAAAACTTGAATCAGCTTCCCCTCTTTTAAATCTTCTCGAATCAAATCTTCGGGAATATAAGCAAGTCCAAATCCAGCTCTAACCGCCTCGACGATATCGTAGCTTTCATTAAATATCCATTGCCCCTGAATTTTGATTTTTGTCTCTTGACCATCTTTCACAAATTCCCACGCATACACGCTGCCTTGGGTGGTTAAACGATAGCCAATACATTGATAATTTACCAAATCTTTAGGAGTATTAGGAATTCCATATTGTTCAAAATATGCTGGTGTTGCTATTACCGCCATTTTGACATCTGGACTAATACGTACTGCAATCATGCCATCAGCTACGCGACTTCCGAAACGAACGCCTGCATCAAAGCGCTCTGCCACAATATCGACCATCCCACTATTGGCAGTTAGTTCAACTTGCACATCTGGGTAATCACCCGCAATCTTTTTAAGTTTTGGAATCAGCACTTCCCGTATCGCATGGCTACTAGCATTAATCCGAACCGTACCAGCGGGTTGGTCTCGAAATGAAGTTAAAAGGGATAATTCATTATCGATTTGGTCAAAACTAGCACTAATCGTTTGTTTCAACCTTTCGCCTGCTGCTGTAGGTGAAACACTACGAGTGGTTCTGGTCAGGAGCAACATTCCCAAACGTTCTTCTAAACCCCGAATCGTATGGCTTAGCGCAGATTGTGAAATTCCCATTTTCCCTGCGGCTTTAGTAAAACTACCCTCTCTTGCCACCATTAAAAAAGCATAAAGATCATTATAGTTTTCTTTATTTATCATCTGCTTTATCTCTTATTGGGGAGTCAACCTCATTATAAAGGATAAAACTATTCATGAATATTACTCATAAGTCCATGTTTGTTTTTTAGACTAATTATTAAAAAGAAGATTCGTTAAAATCCCTATCAAGCAGTAAATATGAAGATTTAATTAAACTGAGGCGATTATTATGAGTCATTTTATTATTGTAAAAAATTAATAAATTCCACTCATATCTTTACGTTAAAGAATAAATAGCTTCATTGCTTTTATGTGCTTTTTCTTAAAGAAGCGAGGTGAATTGATATGGCTAGTTATAAGTTTTTTAAAGGCTTAGTCAGCCTATGTGTTTTGTTCTCAGTGACTTCCGCTTCTTATGCAATAAAGCCTCAAGGTAAAAATCAACAAAGGGGATCAATGATGAAAATCCGTATTGATATTGATGGAACACAGCAACCGCTATTTGCCACATTAGCCATGTCACCTACTGTTGAAGATTTTGCCAAGCAGCTTCCTTTGACATTAATACTTAAAGATTATGACTCCACTGAAAAAATAGCTGATCTACCCACCAAGCTAACTACACAAAACGCGCCTCATGGATATGCCGGAAAAGCAGGTGATCTTACCTATTATGCTCCTTGGGGTAATCTAGCTTTTTTCTATAAAGATTCTCATGTTGGTTATGCCAATGGCCTCATTTTTCTTGGAAAACTAGATGCTATTCCCCAAGCATTCAAGCAAAAACAACCCATCAAAATTTCAATTTCACAAATCAAATAAGCATGCACCTACTCAACCATTCACATTGTTTAAATTGAGGTATTTATGAGTACATCTCCCTTATTTAAAAAGCTTAAAACCCATACGGCGGCTGCAATTTGTGCAGCAACTATTGGTCTATTTTCTTCAACTTCAGCTATGGCGGCCGATATGTCTAATGGTGCGAATAACTTTTATCAAAGTCAGCAAGTGACTATTCAAAAAGTGACTTTTAAAAATCAATACAACATGGATATTGTCGGCAATCTGGTTATTCCCAAAAATTTGAATAAAAAGACTAAAGCCTCTGCAATTGTAATTGGTCACCCTATGGGGGCTGTAAAAGAGCAAAGCTCTATGCTTTATGCACAAAAACTGGCTGAACAAGGTTTTGTGACCTTAGCAATTGATCAATCATTTTGGGGCGAAAGCGCGGGCCAACCAAGAAATGTGGTTGCACCAGACATTTATGCAGAAGCGTTTAGTGCCGCTGTAGATTATTTGGGAACACAATCTTTCATTGACCCTAATAATATTGGTGTACTGGGTATTTGTGGAAGCGGGAGCTTTGTCATTAGTGCAGCAAAAATTGATCCGCGTTTAAAAGCTATTGCCACTGTAAGTATGTACGACATGGGTGCAGCAAACCGCAATGGCTTACGTCACTCACAAACCCTAGAACAAAGAAAACAAATTATTGCAGAAGCCGCTGCACAGCGTTATGTTGAGTTTAAAGGTGGTGAAACCAAATATACCAGCGGAACTACGCATGAGCTAACAGCAGATACACACCCTATTCAACGTGAATTTTACGACTTTTATCGTACTCCACGCGGAGAATATACGCCTAAAGGTTCATCACAAGACCTTACAACGCATCCAACACTAACAAGTAATGTCAAATTTTTAAACTTCTATCCATTTAACGATATTGAAACCATCTCACCACGCCCAATGCTGTTTATTACAGGTGATCAAGCTCATTCAAAAGAGTTTAGTGAAGAAGCTTATAAACTCGCAGGCCAACCTAAAGAACTTTACTATGTTAAAGGTGCGGGACATGTTGATTTATACGATCGGGTCGATCTCATTCCATTTAATAAATTAACCAGTTTCTTTAAACAAAACTTGAAGTAATACAGATGATAGAGGCTCAATACGGGCCTCTAGCTTTTTAATTAACTTTAATGAAACTCTTGTACCAGACTATTAATGTGAGCCACAGCAGCAGTTCGGTTTTCAACGCAAAGTTTTTCAAAAACATGCTCTAAATGCTTGTTCACCGTCCGTGGGCTCAGCTCCAAAATTTCTGCAATATCTTTATTGGTTTTGCCTAACAACAACCAGTGCATGACTTCAGCCTCACGTTGAGTCAACTGTGGGCAATATTTCAAAATATCAGCCATTTCCAAAGCCGGCGTAGAAGTCTTAATCTGTATCAGATAATTTTTTGCCACGCTTGGTTCAGTTTCCCACGGTGTAAGCAATAAAAGCTGTAATTGCTGGGATGGCGTTGAATAAGAACAGCTGGTTAATTTTTTAGGGTCTTTTTCATTTTCTAAGTCTGAAAACCAAGCTTTTAAACCTGCTTCAAAACCCTCTAATTCAGGTAAATATTGATTCAGTAAATCACTGGCTTTTTGGGTTTTCCAAACAATTTTACCGTGAACATCTAGCGCAAGAATGGCTGTTTCCGTTGCATCAATCACCTGTTTTTGTTGCTGCAATAGTTTGGCATGTGCCAAATGTGTTTTTACCCTTGCCAGTACTTCTTCAATATTCAGAGGTTTGGTTACATAGTCTACCCCACCGACCTGAAAACCACGCACAATATGTTCTGTCTCAGACAAACCTGTCATAAAAATGACGGGAATAAACTGCGTAATTGGACTCGCTTTAAGCTGTATACAACTTTCAAAACCGTCCATATGTGGCATATTGCCATCGAGCAAAATCATATCTGGTAAGCATCGATGAGCTATTTCAATAGCACTTAATCCATCGGTTGTGACAAGTACGCGATAACCGGCCTGATCCAGACTTTCATGTAGCAAGCCCAGATTTTCCGGCACATCATCCACAATCAGAATAACAGCCTGCTCATTTGGCGAAGCTTGCTGAAAAGAAACATGTTGCGTACTCATTGCTTATCCTGAATTAATCGTTGCGCGTGTTTTAAATCAAACTTTTGAATAGCCTGTTCAAGCTGTTCCCATAACTCGTTATGCTCCGGAAAATTTTGACGACATTGCGTTAAAGTCTGTTGAATTCCTCGAATGTAACCCTGCCCAATCAAATCATTTAATTGTTGCAAGCTTTGCGGCAAATCGAGCAGATCATTATTTTCAGGTTGTGTAATTGATGTATGAACAGTGGTTTGCTCCTGCTTAAATACCTTTACATCCAGTGCTTGAACCTCATTATTTTCAAGTAGTGCATCTGATTTGGAATCAATCCATATCAAACCTAACTTGTCTCCAATTTTACTAAGCAACAAATTGAGGTCGATTGGTTTTAGCATAAAGTCTTCACTTAACACCGCATCTTGTGGATTGACCTCACGTTCACCTGCATTGGCGGAAATAATTAAGATCGGCACATTGGTAATATTATTTTGACGTAATAACCGCGCAGTTTCCCACCCGCCCATCAAGGGCATATTTAAATCCATCAAAATCAGATTAGGTTGAAAAATAGGTACACGTCTTAAACAATCAATGCCCGACTCGGCTTCTTCAATAATGAAACCCAAAGGTTTTAGAAAATTGGCGACTAAACCTCGATCTACTGCTTCATTATCGACAACCAAAATTCGTTTTCGTTCGCCTTGATAACCAGTAATCTGGTTGGAGTAAACATTAGAAATTGGATGAACCACTTCTTTTGAAGGTAAATAAAACTTAATCTTAAACTGTGAGCCCTGATTAAGCTGGCTAGTCACAGATAGCTGGCCACCAAGTAAATCGACCAACAATTTTACAATGGGTAGGCCAAGCCCTGTTCCGGTAAATCCGCCTTGAACCACATTGCTACCTCGTTCAAACGGGTTAAAGATTCGCTCTAAATCTGCCTCGGCAATACCACAACCCGTATCTCTAATTTCAAAATAAGCCGTTTGAAAACGATACTCAACTTTCAAAGTAATTGTGCCGCTCGTGGTAAATTTTAAAGCATTGCCCAATAAATTGATGAGCACTTGCTCTAAGCGTTTTTTGTCGGTACGAACATAGTGCGGTAGGTTCTCTCCAATTTCATAAATAAACTGTAAATTCTTCTGTTCAAACTGTGGCTGAAACATTTGAATAATCTGTTCTATAAAATTGGGGAAATGAACATCCACCACATTTAAAGAAATTTTACCTGTTTCAATTCGTGCTAAATCTAGTAAACCGTCAATCAGTGAAGTCAAATGTTGCCCACTACGGCTAATCACCCCGAGCGCCATTTTGCCTTGTTCTGAAAGCTGCTCTTGTTTTTGAAGTAATTGGCTATAGCCCAAAATACTATTTAGGGGTGTGCGTAGTTCGTGGCTAATTCCAATGACATAACGACTTTTTGCATCATTTGCTCGCTCTGCTGAAATTCTGGCATCTTGCAGGTCTTTTGAAGTGACTTCATGGGCAGCAATTTCATCAATCAATAATGCTGTTTGTTGGTGTGTCTCAATTTCAGCATTACGACGGCTTTCATCGTTTAGTACTAACCACCATGCAGCAACACTCATCAATAGAAATAAAATGGTGTAAATTTTCACAAACAGTGTAAATAGTTGAGGAACGGCTGCCGCATTAATGGTTTCTAAGTAGGTTTTTTCTTGGATATAAACCAGGCTTAAACTCACTGCCAAAACAATAGAAAGACCTAAAGTCAGCAATAGATACAAACTGACTCGACTATTTAAACGGCTGGCCCAACGTTCTGGTAAATAGTGCCAGATGGCTTTTTTGAGTTGAACTGACCAACGTGCATCGGGTTTACATAAATCGTGGCAGCGCGCTTCAAGTGAACAGCATAGAGAGCAAATCGTACCGTTATAGGCTGGACAGCCCGCCATATCAGCAAGTTCATAGTCCCTTTCACATACCACACAGTTAGCAACCGAAGTCGCCTGAATTTTTTCAGGCTGGCGTGCGATGTAATATTTTCCTTTGGTTAAGTAAGCAATAATAGGAACACATAACACCGCACTTCCTAGAGCAATGAAACTCGCCAATCCTTTTGCCATGAGTCCCAAAAAGCCCAAATAGCTAAGCATCGATAACACTGAAGCAATCAGTAAGGCGCCCACACCTACGGGGTTAATGTCATATAAGTAAGCACGACGAAATTCAATTCCCTTTGGGCTTAAACCTAAAGGTTTACAGATAATTAAATCGGCAACAACCGCGCCAATCCATGCCAAAGCGATATTGCTATATAGCCCCAAAATACGTTCAACCGCATGGCTAATACCCATTTCCATCAAAACAATGGCAATAAAAACGTTAAAAAGAAGCCAGACAATTCGCCCCGGATGGCTATGAGTTAAGCGGGCAAAAAAATTGGACCATGCCAATGAACCAGCGTAGGCATTGGTCATATTAATTTTAATTTGCGCCAAGCAAACCAGTGCTAGAGTCAATATTAACGCTAGCTGAGGATTGGGAATAAACTGTTGATAGGCAAACCAATATAAATAAGTCGGATTGTCTAGTTCAGAGACAGGAATAAACAGCTGAAAAGCCAACACCATCAGCAGCATGCCCATCAAAACTTTTAGAAATCCAAAAATAATCCAAGATGGCCCCCCTAAAAAAACAGCAAAACGCCATGCAGTTCTGTTTTTTTCTTGTTGGGGTAAAAAACGTAAATAGTCGGCTTGCTCACCAATTTGGATCACAAATGAAAAAATAAGAGTGCACGCCGCACCAAAGTAATACAGATTGAAATCGGTCGAGTTTGAAACCGCACCAACAAAATGCAGGCTACTACTTAAAATTTGTGGTTGTTTCCAAAGTACAAAAAACCACGGTAATAACAGCAATAAGAGCCAGATTGGCTGAGTGATCGCCTGAACTTTATTAATAAAACCAATGCCTTTGACCACTAAAGGCAAAATTACTAAGGCAGAAATTAAGTACCCGATAACTTGCGGAATGCCTAAAGCCAGCTCAAGTGCCATCGCCATAATTGCGGCTTCAAACGCAAGCAAAATAAAGGTAAAGCTGGCATAAATTAGAGAAGTAATGGTCGAGCCAATGTAGCCAAAACTTGCACCACGAGTAAGCAAATCGACGTCTACATTATATTTAGCAGCGTAGTAACTAATCGGCCAACTGGTTAAAAATATGATGGTACATACGACAATTGCTGCCCATACTGCATTGCTAAAGCCATACTGCCAAAGCATGGTCGCCCCAATGGCTTCCATCGCCAGAAAACTAACAGTCGAAATTGCGGTATTGGTAACGGTCCAAGGTGACCATTTTCTTACTGAGGTCGGCGCATAGCGGAGCGCATAATCTTCGATACTTTCATCTGCCACCCAAATATTATATTCACGGCGTGTTTTGATCACACGTTGTGGCGCTTGTTGGGGGCGTGAAGAATCTGGCATAACACTCATGTTTTGGATAGGGCTGTATTAAACCCAGCAATCCTTATGCCAAAAGTCATTTATCATGGCGATTTTCTCTAATACGCACATATACGCAAAATAACGTATTTTCAATTTTTCCCAAAAATCACACACTCAAATCCATCAAAAAACAATGATCAATATTTGTGTTGATTGACCGAAAATGATTGGGAGGTTGATGTTATGAGTGTATCTGAACATCCAAATCTGGACACTGTGCAAGGTACAGATTCACAAAAAGCAGTGAATGAAACCTTAGAAGATTATACTTTACGTTATGCTCCACACAGCTTTCGGCGCTGGAGTCCCAAAGTTGTCGCTATTACTGCACTTGGTGGTATTGCCTATCTTGCTGACTTTTCTATTGGTGCCAGTATTGGTATGTCTTACGGAACAACCAATGCTGTTTTCTCCATTTTATTTGCAGCGATTATTATCTTCTTAACTGGCATTCCTTTAGCCTACTACGCAGCGCGCTATAACATCGACCTTGACTTGATTACCCGCGGCGCAGGCTTCGGTTACATCGGTTCGGTTCTTACTAGTATCATTTTCGCCAGTTTCACATTTATTTTCTTTGCCCTTGAAGGTTCAATCATGGCGCAAGGGTTATTGCTTGGTTTAGGCATTCCGCTTTGGGCTGGTTACCTCATCTCAACCGTTATGGTCATTCCATTGGTGATTTACGGCATGAAAGCCTTGAGTAAATTACAAGTTTGGACCACTCCACTTTGGTTAATTCTGATGATTGGTCCTGTAGCCTACCTGATTTACCAAGAACCTACTTTAGTTAGCCAATTTGCTACTTTTACAGGTAAAGAAGGTTTTGCAACCGTAGACATGGCTGCAATCATGCTGGGTGCTGGTATATGTTTATCGCTCATCATGCAAATTGGTGAGCAAATTGATTACTTACGTTTCATGCCTGCTAAAACAAAAGAAAATAGCAAAGCATGGTGGGCTGCGGTTATTTCAGCGGGTCCGGGTTGGGTGATTTTAGGGGCGATTAAACAAATTATCGGGGCATTTTTAGGTTTCTATTTACTTACTAAAATACCGGGCGTAAACAGTACTGAACCTGTTCAACAGTTTAATGCGGCGTTTCATGACATGCTTCCGGGTTGGGCTGCTTTAACACTTGCAGTGATTTTGGTAGTTATTTCTCAAATTAAAATTAATGTGACCAATGCTTACTCTGGTTCCCTTGCATGGACAAGTGCCTACACTCGTATTAGCAAACATTATCCGGGTCGTATTGTCTTTGTGATGGTGAACTTGGCAATTGCGCTTGCTTTAATGGAAGGCAACATGTTTGCGGTATTGGGTAAAATCTTAGGGTTCTATTCAAACTTTGCGATTGCATGGGTTGTGGTTGTAGCAACAGACATTTCAATCAACAAATATGTTTTAAAACTTTCACCAAAAGAACCGGAATATCGCCGTGACATGCTATACAACGTAAACCCTGTCGGTATGGTTGCGTTCCTTGTATCAGCAGGCTTATCAATTGCAGCATTCTTCGGTTTACTTGGTAGCTTCTTGGCGCCTTACTCACCGCTTATCGCACTTGTGCTTGCCTTTGTATTAACACCAATCATGGGCTTATTAACCAAAGGAAAATACTACATCAAGTCACACGATGATGGCATTAAAGAACCACGTTACGATGCTGAAGGTACACCAGTTGCAACGGTTTACCACTGCCGCGTATGTGAACAAGGTTACGAACGCCCAGATATTATGTTCTCTCATAAACATAACGGTACGATCTGCTCTTTGTGTAAAACTCTTGATGCTTAAAATTCTATACCAACTAAAAAAGAAGCTTTAAAGCTTCTTTTTTTATATCTGATGATCCTTAGCCAATCGGAAATAAACGTTCAGGGACTACATCTTTCATCACAATGGTTGAGATGAGTCGTTGCACACTTGGAATAGCAGATAATTTTTCGTCATACAAACGCTGAAAAGCCGGTAAATCTTTAGCGACCACATGCAACAAATAATCTGGTTCACCAAATAAGCGCTGCGCCTGAATAATTTGTGGGATATCAATTACGGCATTTTCAAACTTCTCGACTGCCTGTTTATCACCTTCTTTAAGCGTAATAAAAACAATCGCTGAAAATTCAAAACCGACTAAATTCGGGTCGAGTTCTGCCCGATATCCTTTGATAGCTCCAGACTCTTCTAAAGCCTTCACTCGTCTGTGACAAGGTGAAATGCTCAAACCTACTTTTTCTGCCAACTCGGTGATAGATAATCGGCCATTTAATTGCAATTCAGCAAGAATCTTTTTATCTGTGCGATCCATTTAGAAAATTTTACCCCAAATGAGTATGATATGAGCAAACATTTAAAAGCACATTCTAAATACATGAGCATATTATTTTCAACAAGCTCGAATAAATAGGGATTTTTTCTAAACCACGAGCGAAACCTTTGGAAAATAGTTTGCCGAGATAAGCATATGGCTTTTAACATTTTTATTGCATTTTGGAGTGTCTCCATTCTTTTTATTATTACTCCAGGGGCAGACTGGGCCTATGCCATTTCGGCAGGGATTAAAGGCAAAGTCGTCGTACCGGCTGTCGCAGGTATGCTATTTGGGCACTTTATTACGATTTTATTGGTAGCAGCTGGCGTTGGCTTACTTGTAGCAAATAATCCAACTGCACTCATGATCCTAACCATTGCAGGTTCTGCTTATTTGTTATGGATGGGAATAAACTTATTACTTACCCCTCCTACTCCGAACAAATCTGGTTCTGAAAAAGCTCAGTCATGGTTGAGCTGGGCAACCAAAGGCGTTTACGTGAGTGGGTTAAACCCGAAAGTTTTTTTGCTCTTTTTAGCGCTGCTTCCTCAATTTATTGACACTACTGCTTCATGGTCAGTGACAACACAAATTCTTACCTTTGGTGTTGTCCACATGATTAGCTGCGCGATTATTTACTTAATGGTGGGTTATGGTTCAGAGGCTATTTTGAAAACCAGACCACAAGCAGCTCAATTAGTCGGTCGTTTTTCAGGTGGTTTAATGGTCGTTATTGCAACGTGCTTATTGATTGGACAAATTTAAAAATCATTCAACAAAAAGTTACTGGCCATCATTTCGGGTCAGTAACTTGAATAGTAAAATATAAGAAAATTTATCTCATTCGTTTGAGGTTATAAGTCACCACTCCCCAAATAACCAGTTCTTGTCCTTCTTCAATGTAAATATTTTGATAATCAGGGTTTTCAGCTTTTAGCCAAACTTTAGGTGGCTGAAATTGACTATCAATCATTAAGCGCTTAACAGTGAAATCATTGTCGATGAGTGCAATCACAATATCACCCGATTTAGCGGGAATACTACGGTCCACAATAAGCGGATCATTAATATCAATTCCAGCGTCTAGCATGGATAAAGAATTGGCTTTGACAATAAACGTGGCATTTTCATTTCTAATTAAATATTCATTTAAATCGAGTGCTTGCTCAATATCATCTTGTGCAGGTGAAGGAAAACCTGCAGCAACACGTTCTGTTGCTAAAGGAATGTGGTAAATTTTATCGTTATTCGGGTGAACCTGTTGAACATTAAGTTTTGATTTAAAGTCGGTTAAATTATTGGTTTTGACATTATTCAGTAACCAATTTTTGATAAAGTTAACTTGAGACTCGGGAACACGAATGACTTTGGTGGGTTCATTGAACTGTGCTTTACGTCCGGCATTTTCTCGTACACCGCCATGCTCGAACTCTTTCTTCTTTGGCATATTGCCTCCCTTTTCACTGTTCAAATCCTACACAAACAATGTAACTTGAAAAAGTTACATTTTCAAGTTGACGAAATATTTTTTTTGCATAACAATAAATCTCATGATCAGATTTTAATCCATTTTGCTTTTAACAGGGATGTTTTAATCAAAATGGCAATTTGAAGAAAATCAAAACCTATTTCGAGATAGTCGTTATTGCTGACTGTTTTTTGATTTTTATCAAATGAGATTCTGAACACTTAACATTCTGGTTAAATTCAGTTTTTTGGTATGGAGACATGCGAAATGAAAAATCAACGTGATGCGGTTTTAGGTTATGCAAATGAGCAACATGCTTACTATATCCGCCTGATTGAAAATGATGCGGTTTTAGGTGAAAGCTACGGGTTATTCTGTGAAAATCCGGATAGCGAAGCAGCCGAAAGTATTATGACGACACTATTTTTAAAAAAATCTTTTTGGTTAAACGGTTCTGAATACATTGATATTGTAAAAGGACTACAACTGCTCCCACAGTAAAGTAAATAAATTAAAAAACGAAGGAGGCAAAAGCCTCCTTCGTTTTTAAAACATTATGCTTAAGACGTAAAACGTCCAGAGGCATCACGTTTTTGATTACGAGAGTTTTGTCCACGACCGTCATAATCGTCGTCGTCACGACTGCGGCCACGTCCTCGGCCACCTGAGCGGCTACCGCGATCGTCATCATCATCGTCGTCATCACGACTGCGACCTCGGCCTCGACCACCTGAGCGGCTACCGCGATCGTCATCATCGTCGTCATCACGGCTGCGGCCACGTCCTCGGCCGCCTGAACGGCTACCGCGATCGTCATCATCGTCGTCGTCATCACGACTGCGGCCACGGCCTCGACCACCTGAGCGGCTGCCGCGATCGTCATCATCATCGTCATCACGGCTGCGGCCACGGCCTCGGCCACCTGAACGGCTACCGCGATCATCGTCATCGTCGTCATCATCGCGGCTACGACCGCGACCACCATTTTTATGGCTTAAGGCACCCGCTTCACGAGCTTCCTCAGATGTAAATTCATGTGCATTACCGCTTGCATGCGCAGCTCGACCAGCTTCACGAGCTTCTTCAGAGGTAAATTCATGCGCATTACCACTGGCATGGGCTGCTCGCCCACCTTTGCTGGCTATTTCTCTAACTCTTTCAGGATCCATACTTGCAAATCCACGATTTGAAGTACCTGTACTATTGTTATCATCATCTTCATATCTAGTATTAGCCATAGTTATATCTTCCTATATTTAATTATAGTCACTACCGCTTTTGATTAACGGATTTAATAAAGATAGAAGATCTATAATATTTTCCTACCGATGCACTGTATCAATCAATTTAAATGTATATAAAATGAAAGATTAAAAATTCTATAACTTTATTATTTAAATAAAGTTTTATACATTCTAATTTTTCTCACATTTTACTTTTTAAATAATTAGCTCACTTATTATTACTTAACTGCACATTACAATATATTTTTACAAACAGATTTAAAATATCTATACAAACAACAAAACAGCTTAACTATAAACAAAAAGTAAAATAATGAAACATACTTACTTAAACAAACACAGAGTAAAACACTTATTTTCAATAAAAAACAATAATATATATCATTACATTTTCAAAAGAAAATTACTTGAGAGATTAATATGAATATTTAAAACTAGTTTTATTAAGGCAATTTGAGTAGTTTAGCCATGCAATTAAAAGATCAAGAGTCAACACTACAATACATTCATATTTCTATCCCAGAAATTTTACTTGGGCATATTAAGTCTAAGAATTCATGGCAAAATTATGACAAAGAATGGAGCTATAGATTAGATCCTCCGCATGCGAGCCATCCCTTCCAAAGAGATTTACATATTATTAAGTCAAAGAATATAGAGCAAGAAGATATAAAGTTATTGCTTGACAATATCATTATTAAAAATAATAAAGAAACACAAAATATTGAAGGCGCTAAAAAAATTATTAAAGAAATTTTAGACTTATCCAATAATATATCTATTGAAAACTGGTTAGAAGATACTGGAAATAGATCTATTATTGAAAGTATGATTGATAAGAACAAAATCAAATTAATAGATATTATTTAATTTTTAAATATAAAATATTTTTTTACATCCTTATAAATAAAATAACAAAGACAACTTATTAAAAAATTCATTTTACTCATATTTACGTAGTAACAGCGCACTATTGATGAATTAGATATTTAACCGAGGTATTTGAAGTATGGAAAACTCAACAAATCAGTATCCAACATCTGCACCTGCACAAGTTCAATCTCATCAACCAGGCGATCAGGAAAAAATGCATCCTGAACCTGAGATTATAAAAAGCTCTCATAAAGGTAGCGATAAGTTAAAAGGTAAAGTTGCCGTTATTAGTGGTGGCGATAGCGGTATAGGCCGTTCTGTCGCAGTATTGTTTGCCCGTGAAGGTGCGGATATTGCCATCCTTTATCTTGAAGAAGATAAGGATGCCGAAATCACTAAACAACTTGTTGAAAGAGAAGGACAACATTGCCTTTTATTAAAAGGTGATATTTCTGACCCAGATGTTGCAAAACTCGATATTGATAAAGTTCTACAACATTATGGAAAAATTAATATTTTAGTGAATAATGCTGGCGTGCAATATCAACAAAAGGAAATTGAAAGTATTAGTAATGAGCAATTAGAAAAGACATTTAAAACTAATATTTTTCCAATGTTTTATCTTACTAAAGAAGCTATTCCATATATGGAAGAAGGCGACAGTATTATTAATACGACTAGTATTACCAGCTATCAAGGCCATGATGAGCTTATTGATTATGCAAGTACCAAAGGTGCGATTACGACTTTCACACGTAGCTTATCAAACAATTTAATGAAGCAGAAAAAAGGAATTCGGGTGAATGGTGTTGCACCAGGTCCGATCTGGACTCCATTAATCCCAAGCAGTTTCGATGCAGAAACGGTTAAGGAATTTGGTAAAGACACACCAATGGGAAGAATGGGACAACCTAGTGAAGTTGCACCTGCTTATCTTTTCCTTGCCTCAGATGATGCAAGTTATATTACAGGTCAGGTGATTCATGTAAACGGTGGTCAAATCGTAAATGGTTAATCCCTAAGATATAAAAAAGCCCTGAAAGATAAATCTTTCAGGGCTTTTTTGTTTATTAAGCTGGTACCTTAGCGGCTATTTGTTCTCGTGACCAAACACGATGAGCCATAATCAGTTTTTTGAATTTTTCAGCAATAGGCTGGAATTCATCTTCAACTAAAGTACCTTCATCAGCAACTAAACCTAGCGGTTCAAGCAAATCAGATTTATTACCTAAAAACGCAATTGGTTTTAAATGTTTATACGCTTCGAGTACATAGTGGCGCGCTACGCCATCTTGCAGAACGGCATTTAAGTTATCGCCATCAGGAATAATCACCGCATCATAAGCAATTGAAGGTTCAGCCATCTGCATGCCATCAGCCACAATAATGTTGTCTTTATGGTCTTTTACTGGAGCCAAGCTCGGCGCTAGTAAATGAACAACAGCACCTTCTTTAATCGCCCAATTTTTAATAGCTTCAAGTGTATCTGACTTCACAAGGTTATGAATAAGTACAGCAACTTTTCGGCCTTGAATATCTTGGGGCGGGAAAGCCAAGAAAGATAATTTAGCCGATTTTTCAACTGCGGTTTTCTTATAATCTAGAGTCAAATCAGGAACTTCAATTCCTAAATTAGCGCCTACTTGTCGAGCTAAGTCGAGATCAATATTTGCCAAAATTTGTTGAACTTGGCGTTCACGAATGTGTTTTCGTTGTACTTTACTTAATTCAAAAGTATAGGCATCGACCACATGCTTTTGCTCATGAGGCGCAAGGCTCTTGTAGTAAAGGCGCGGTTGTGAAAAATGATCGGAAAAGGTTTCACTTCTTTGACGAAGTTTGTGTCCACTAATTTGCTCAGGATAGCTTTCAAAACCACCATTTGAAGCAGCAGGTGGTGTTTCTGCTGGCCAATCATTATCAATTGAGTTTGGTTGATATGAAGCCTGCCCTTTATGAATAGTATGTTGGTGGATACCATCACGTTGATTGTTATGGAATGGGCATACTGGTTTATTGATCGGAATTTGGTGGAAGTTCGGTCCACCCAAACGACTTAACTGTGTATCGGTGTACGAAAATAGGCGTGCTTGTAAAAGTGGGTCATTTGTAAAATCAATTCCTGGCACGATGTGTCCCGGACAGAAAGCCACCTGCTCTGTTTCTGCAAAGAAATTATCTACATTTCTATTTAAAACAAATCGGCCGATTGGAGTCACTGGAACCAACTCTTCAGGAATAATTTTCGTTGGATCTAACAAATCGAAGTCAAAGTTCATTTCATCTTCTTCTTCGACAATTTGTACGCCCAATTCCCATTCAGGATAAACCCCATTCTCAATTGCTTCATACAGATCTCGACGATGGAAATCCGGGTCTTTACCTGCAAGTTTTTGAGCCTCATCCCACACTAAAGCACTTAAACCTTGTTTAGGGGTCCAGTGGAATTTCACAAAATGAGATTTTCCTTGGGCATTAATAAGACGGAATGTATGAACACCAAAGCCTTGAATTGAGCGTAGATTACGTGGAATAGCACGGTCTGACATTGCCCAAATTACTGCATGAGCTGACTCAGGTACTAAAGATACAAAATCCCAGAAAGTATCATGGGCAGTTGCTCCTGTTGGCATTTCTGTATCTGGTTCAGGTTTTACCGCATGAACGAAGTCTGGAAATTTAATACCATCTTGTACAAAAAATACTGGTGCATTATTGCCGACTAAATCGAAATTACCTTCTTGGGTATAAAATTTAATCGCAAAACCACGAATATCACGAACGGTATCAGCAGAGCCACGTGGTCCCTGCACTGTTGAGAAACGTACAAAAATTGGAGTTTGAATGCTTGGATCGGTTAAAAATCCCGCTTTTGTTAAGCGCTCATTTCCTTCATACGCTTGAAAGTAACCATGTGCACCTACACCACGCGCATGAACAATACGTTCGGGAATACGCTCATGGTCAAAATGAGTAATCTTCTCTCTTAAAATAAAGTCTTCTAATAGCGTCGAACCGCGAATACCTGCTCTTAAACTATTCTGGTTATCAGCAATTTTAACGCCTTGGTTTGTGGTTAATGCTTCATTGGTTGCATCATCTCTGACTGAGTCTAATTGTTCAGTTTTTTGGGTAGTATTGGCTTTATTTGCAGCGTCAGCACCAGCCATTTCACTTGTTTTATTTGTTGATTTAACATTATCAGTCATGTTCATTACCTATGTTTTTAAAGTTAAACGTGGGGTGAATTAAAAAACTTCAAGAGTTAGTTTTGTTAAAGGAACTTAAATATGGAAAAAGGAGTTCGACGTATTTACGTGTGCTCCAAAGTCCAATGCTTTTATGATGTGAATCTGGGGCCAAAAACGGAGTCAGCTTGCATATTTTTATAGCAAGATCATGTGATTTCTGAACACGCTCTTGTAGTGCATCCAGTTCGCCATCGGAAATATAGCTAAAGAGATAATCTTGAATACGCTGGCTATTCTTTAATTCCCTGCTATAGGCCAAGAAGTTAGAAGAATGATCACTACCAGCAATCCAATCATGAATAATTTGACGTTCTACAGGGTTAAATACCCCAAACATTTTTCCATTTTCTTCATTAATCATTCGCCAGAACACACTCTGTTCAGGGTCGGTATTAAATTTAATCCACTTGTGATCAATGAGATGTGTAACTAGCCCGTTAACGTCTTCTGGATTTGATAACCATTGGTTAATCGTTTTACATCCAAACTGTCTAGTTTCGTTATGAATGAGCTGACCCACGAGCGCTTTTCTTTTTAAAATTTTAAGGACTAAATCTTCAAGATTTAAATTTTTAATAATTTTTGAAGACGAAACACCATGGCCATTAAGCGCAAAACCGCGCTTCAATTTATTAAAGAAAAGTTCTTTATCTCTGTATTTATCGTAAATATTTTCTATAACTTTAATTGCTTTATCTGCATGCCCGTTATCAATGTTATCGATAGTGATGTGCAAATTAAAATATTTAGAATCAATACCCAGTTCAGCAAGTTCATAATTGCTAATGAGTAGATGCAGTGGCAGTTGCTCATAACCTAAATTAAAGCCGACAATTTCAGGAATGAACTCTGGTGGAGCATAACCAAGCGCCAGCTGAATCACGGCATTATGATAATATTCATCTTCTAATAGCAGATCAAAACTATCGAGTCCCAGACTACGTAGCAAGTCATCATAGATACAGACATGGTTTGCTTTCGGCTCACCTAACCCCAGCTCTTCCAAATAAGTAATAATGAGGTCATGAAAAACCGGATCATTCCAGTAGTGAACTGAACTATATAGCCATGCACCATCTACTTTTTTAGTTGGGGAAACCTTAATTAAAAATTCGAATGCCTGACCAACATTCTTAAAATATTCTCTCTCACCCCCATTTTGTCTACGGTTTAGGTAAGCCTGAAATAATTCACAGTTCTCTTTATTATCGTTTTCACACCATTGTTTAACCGTATTTATAGTTGCAGGAAAATCAATTTCCTTCTGATCTATTTTATCAATTTCTTTATTAAGAAAATCTCTTGCTTTCTTTTCTTTTTCAAAACTAGAAATATCAGGATCAAGGAAAAAAACAAATAATTCGTAATAGTTTTGTTGATTATCTTGTAATAAGTCTAATAATCTTTCTTTCACTACAACAGGCATTTCTATTCTCCTTTAGTGAGATATAAATTACCATACTTCAGCTAAACTATAATCCCAGCCTATCTTTGTTATATTACGTTATTAAGAAATAACCTATAATTTTAAAAGCGTTAAATTTCAATTAGATAAAAAATAACACAAAATTACATTCTCACCTTTAGAATTATTTAAACATCTGTTTTTATAAAAAATATATAAATAATAAATTTTAATTACATTTAAGTTACTTTAAAAATCATAAAGTTTAAAAACTTAACAAAAATAAATTAAAAATAATCTTATAACTAAATTAAAAAGAGTTTTAAGGAGAAAACCAATGTTTAATTCATGTTGCAAATTACTCGCACAAGAAAAAATTAAAATTGCACTTTTTGAAAGTGCTTCTGCGGGCTATTTAGCTTATCGCTTCTCTTTAAGTCCCTATTCAGGTGATATTCTTATTGGAAGCTTAGTCAGCTATGACTTACGTGTCAAAGAAAATACACTTCATATCTCACCTGAACTCATTGAAAAATATACACCTGAATCGATGCAAGTCACTGTGGAGATGATCAAAAAAGGCAAAGAACTCCTACATGCCGATCTTTATATTGCCTGCACAGGCCTCTTAAAAAAAGGAGGTTCTGAGACTAAAGAAAAACCTGTAGGCACCTTTTTTTATTCTATTTATTATAAAAATAATTTTTATAACTTTAGACGGCTATTTAAAGGACCAGCATGCCTTAAAATTAGACAACTTATTTATTGCATTTCTAAAGATATAGAATACATAATATTAGATAATAAAAAATAAATTCATTTTAATAAAAGATAACATATACACATTTAGAAATGACCATTGCATTTATTTAACACCACTTTACTCAAATGTAATTTTGTCTATCTTCATATTAATTATGTTTACTGATAAAAGTTACATTTTATAGAAATCAAGGTTTTATTTATTTTTCAGAGTTACAGTTAAATATAGGGTAACACCCCAAGGCTACACATTAAAAAATTTCATGTTTTAATAAAACTATCTGAAGCTCTCAGATAAAACACACATCATAAATGATATGAGGTAATTAAAGATGAGCACTACTAATAATCAAAGCAATCAACGCGATAATCAACAGCAACAACAACAGCAAAATGACAACCGCAACAATCAGCAACAGCCAAACGGCAATCAACAGCAACAAAACAATCAGCAACAACAGCAAAATGACAATCGCCGCCAACAACAAGGCTCGAATCAAAAAGATTCAGGCCAACAAAACTCAAATAACAATAATCAGCAACGCTAATCCGATGCTGACTTAAATGTCATTTGATGCGGTCATTCATTTTATTTAGGAAGGTGCCCCCCACCTTCCTAAATTTACCATAAGCATAAAATTAAATAATAGATGAGGAAAAACTGATGACAGATCAAAATAGCGATCACGCACGACTGCCAGCCGGCGACCATAATTATTCTGACACTTATTGGCGCGAAAGTTACCTTACTCGTCCTTATTATCAAGAAGCTCAGCTTACTACTCCCGATCTCGATTATGACCGAGACTTTTCGACAGCCTATGAATTAGGTCATCGTGCACGTGCTGAATCGGAACAAGGCACTCAGTTTGAAGATGTCGAAGGCGGTTTGGAACAAAAATGGGAAGAACTCAAAGCTGAATCTCGCTTAAAATGGGAACATGCTAAACAAGCAATTAAAGATGCATGGAATGGAAGATAAGTTATTTATATAACATTCTCTTTTGGTCCAAAACTAAGAGCCTATTTCCGATTGGCCCTCGTAAATAGGCTTTTTTATATGCAACTATTTAACTTTCTTTTTTCTTAAAATATTCAATAATTTCTTCTCCATTATTGACTGGTTTTACTGGAGACGAATGTATTTCTTCATCGGCGTAGTCAGGTAAAGCAACTTTAGTCTGAATTGGCGGTAATTTTTCTTGTCCGCCTGTAGTAATTCTTTCAATAAAACCTGCAAGCCACAGCACAAATTCTTGTGTATTTTTACTCTTTGGAATAAGGCTTAAATCCAATTTAATTTTAGATTCCTGTAAGGGTTTAATCAGTAAGTCAGCAAAATCAATGTAATTGTATAAAAGCTTAAGCTTTGTCCCCTTAAGCTCATGTCTGAGTTCAATCATCAAATTGTTAAGGTCCTCCATAGGCTCATCTGTAAAGCCTTTTTTCTCTTTAACATTTTGATAGATTTTCTCAGCTATTCTTAAGTACTGGGGCATATCCTTACCTTTATAAAACTCTCATCATTAAAATGAATTTTGGATGAATATAAGTAATTTATTGTGTTTATTTTATTAATTTTTTGAAACTATAATTTAATAGCGAAACAATTCAGCAACAACAAATTATTCAAAAGATAACATCAATCTAATTCATTGATTAATTTTATCTTTTTATATAATTATCTTTTTTATTGTGTTACATATTTTATAGAAAATAACGATAAGAAAACTCACGTAAAAGTGAGTTTTCTTAGATCAAATAATTATAAGTTTTTATTCATTTGTTGGGGAACGGTTGGATCATTAGAGCCATGTGTTCCATCATCATCTGTTGAATTTCGATCTTGGCAAGCACTCATACCCATCGCGATTGCAAATACCATACTCACTGCACAAAAAATTCTTAACATTGAGATCACCCTGATTAATCTTAAGATGTAAGCTTACGAATAACATTATCTTCTGTTGACCTACCGCAGTGGTTCTCTTAACTTTTGTAGATTATGCAAGCTTTTGTAAAAATCAAAATTAAATAAATGATCAAAAAATATCATTCTTGCAATTGATATTTTAATTAAATTTTGGCATTAGCTAATTAATTCAGATTGTCATATTCATGAAAGTAAAATTATTCATCCTTTCCGAGTTCGTATTTTATTAAGTCAATGATTGCAAACAATATATAAATTAACAATTAATAAATATTTGATATATAAACATTAAAACTCAATTATTAAGATTAGGTATAATAATTAATCAATCGCTTAAATTCCCAATAATCAGTTATTTTATTAATAAAAATTTAAAAATATTAATATTTGTTTATATAAACCAATCTTTTATTTTTGCAATTGACCCGCTTTAATGCTCAGCTTATGATGCTCCGGCTGACCTATTTTGTCAGTCGGTTTTAGCAGACCGTCTACCTAAGTGCACTAAAAACACGTTTTTTGGTGTGGAGCCCCTCGTGCCTTTGACGGAGGAACGGGAGTGGGACACCTTCGGGTGTGCTGGTTTCTTAGGTATCAGTCTGCTAACCCTCTTTCGTTTCACCACCATAATTAATAGCAGTGATTGGGCGTAACTTCTTTTATCAAGGAGTCTCTAATGACTATTATTTTATATCATTTTATTTTTCTTAAAATTTATTATCTTATCGTTCAGCTTAAAACACTTTTAAAGAATTCCTACCATCTTTTTACCTATCCAAACTTTTATCTTTATACGGAAAAAATCTCAAGATTTAACGCCAATTAAAGATTAGAACATCTCTATACCAAATCGAACGATAACAACAACCAACTAAGAGCAATTATGATGTTTTTTTTATATCGTATTGTTTTAATGAGCATCCTATTAATAAGTTCTATAAGTTTACTAGGTTGCAGATCTATCAGTAAAAATGAATTTAACAGACATTGTGTTTGGGCAGGACGCGCACTTTCACAATGTAATTGTATTTATAACTCTTTAGAAGAACATTATTCGCCACAATTTGTAGAAAACTTACCTAAAGTAAGCTTACAAAATATTGATGCGGATATGCACTTTGTGGAAACGATGAATGAAACCATGCACCAATGTCAGTTAAGTGCCAGAAAAAACTTAATTAACTAATCTTTGCTTGCTCTACCAAGAAATCTAAAAATGCCCTTACGCGTTTAGGGACATATTTGTCATGTCCTATCCAAACAGCATGAAATTCTTCAGAAGCATTGATATTCCAATCTTCAAGAATTTTAATCAATAGTTTCTGCTCTAGCGCTTTTCGAACTTGGAATTCATTAAGCTGTGCAACACCAAGACCTGTAAGTGCTAACTGTAAGATTGCTTCTCCATGATTTACTCTCAGAACTTTAGTAGGTGCAAGCGTGATTTCTTGCTCGTCTTTTTTAAAGAACCATGTTTTATTCTGGCGCTGATAACTTACATATAAAAGCTGATGTTCATCAAGCTCTTCTGGGTGCTGCGGACAACCATACTTTTCAATATATGCAGGTGAACAGACGTAATGTTTCTGCGTACTTCCGAGTGAACGAGCAACTAAATTTGAGCTTTTTAAAGGCCCTGTACGAATTGCAACATCAATCCGTTGCTCAACTAAATTAATGACTTCATCACTCAAATGAGCCTCTAATTCAATTTGTGGATAGCACTCGTTAAATCGAGAAATACAAGGCAATAAAAAATGCGTCCAATATGAAAGACTGGTATGAATTCTAATTCGCCCTTGCGGCATGTGATTTGCAGTAACTGATTGCTCTAGTTCATCTAAGTTATTGAGTATATGAATGCCTTGCTCATAAAACTGACATCCTTCACTGGTAAGCTGAAACTGGCGTGTTGAACGGTTAAGCAATCTAACGCCAAGTCTTTTTTCCAACCGAGAAATTAACTTACTGACCGCAGACGGCGTCATGTCACAAGCTCTTGCAACGGCAGAAAAACTCCCAAGCTCGACCACTCGAATAAAAATTGCCAACTCGCCAGACCGATTAATATCAAAATATGACATAACAAAAGCCATTTATGAATTTCATTCACAAATCTTATTCCGCTTATGTCGCTATAACAAGCCAGCAATTTGTTTCAAGATAACTTTAATTCGTTTTAAAGAGTTCACGAGATGAAACTTTATCAACCTGCCCTATTCTCTCTCGTTTTATTTACGAGCTTTGCACAAGCAGAAGTACCAAAGAGCGCATGGATTACCACTTGGGCAGCGAGCCCCCAAAAAGTCTGGAATAAAGATTTCGTTTTCCCGACCAATATTCCCGATCAAATATCTAATCAGACCATTAAACAAATCAGTCAAATTAGTTTAGGTGGTGAAGCTGTTAGGCTCGTTTTTACAAATCAATATGGGGATCAACCGTTATCTATTGATAAAACAACCGTGGGAATATTCAAAGGACAAAGTCTAAAAGCTAAGAGTGCTTATCCTGTTTATTTTTCTGGGAAACTTAAAGCACAAATTTTACCTGGCAAACAACTGATTAGTGATCCAATTCAACTACCTGTTCCCGATCATGCGCAGTTAATGGTAAATACCTTTATTCAAAAACCCACTACATTTAAAACTTTTCATTGGGATGCGAAACAAACCAGTTGGATTATTGCTGGCAATCAGACCACGAACTTAAATACGCCCAGCAGTGCCAAAACAACAACTGCACGGTTATTATTATCGGCTATTGAAATAAAACCGAAGCATAAAGCACATGTTGTTGCAGTCATTGGAGACTCAATTACCGACGGCGCAACTGCAACTCTAGATGCAAATACGAGATGGACTGACTTTTTAGCAAAGCGCTTATCTGCACATCACGTGGCAGTCATTAATAGTGGAATTTCAGGGAATCGGTTACTTACAGACGGTATGGGCGAGAGTGCTTTAAAACGTTTAAACAGTGAAGTGTTTCAATACTCAGGTGTTAAAACTTTAATTATTTTAGTTGGTATTAATGATATTTCATGGCCCGGTACAGCTTTTGCACCTAAACAACGAATACCGTCGTTTGAAACCTTAACTGAAGGTTATAAACGTGTTGTAGATAAAGCTCATGAGCAAGGTATTCAAGTGATTGGGGCGACGTTACTTCCCTTTTCAGGTGCTTTACCCAATACACCTTTAGATAATTATTATCAGCCTAACAAAGATGAATTACGCCAGCGCATTAATCACTGGATCAGAACCAGTAAAACATTTGACGGGGTTCTTGATCTTGAAGAAGGCTTAAAAGATTCAAAACATTCTGATCGATTAAATCCAATTTATGATTCGGGTGATCATTTACATCCTAATGATCGCGGTAATCAACAAATGGCAAATCTAGTTGATTTAAACCAGCTAGTTAATCAATAAAACGTCCAAATACGGATAGGAATTCGTTTCCTACCCGTATCCATATTGATTAATTCCCCTCTAACTCGGCGGTAAGTTTTGGTGTAATCGGCTGTTTTTCAGCTGCATAACGTCTTAAAACCATAACAGCGAAAAGCGCCAAAATTGCAGGGATTGCGATCATCACAAAATTCATTTTATGTGGCAATTCTAAACCCAATAACAAGCCCGTTAAGATTGGACCAACAATTGCCCCAATACGACCAACACCAGAAGCACAGCCAATCCCAGTAGAGCGCACACTCAATGGATAATATTGTGCAACGTAGCTATAAAGCAGAATTGAGGTCCCAATCGTTGCAGCACCTGCAACAGTAACCAAACCATATAAAACATAGGCTGGAGACTTAAAGCCTAAACCGATTAATGCTAAAACACCCGCCAGTAGCATTCCCATAATTACCGGTTTTAAATGGAATTTATCAGACAAAATACCACCGCCAATTGAACCGATCATTGCACCAACATTTAGGGCAAGCAAGAATAAAATACTTTTGCCCAATGAATACCCTGCTGCCAGCATGAGTTTTGGTAACCAGCTACTTAAAGCATACACCATGAGTAAGCACATGAAGAACACGAGCCAGAACATGAGTGTATTAAATGCGCGGCCTTGTTGAAATAATCCTTTTACAGAACTGCCTGTTGGAACATTATCTTCATTAAGCACTAATTGCGTATGTGTTGTTAGTGTTTGTTCAGGTGAAATTTTTTGAATAATTTTATGTGCCTGTTCAGTTTTACCTGTTTTAACTAAAAAAGTTAATGATTCAGGTAAAAACTTCCAAATGACAGGTAATAAAAATAATGGAATACCGGCAATTAAAAACATAATTTGCCATCCCTGACTTTCAACCAAATAACTACCAATTAAGGCTGAAAGAATTCCCCCAATCGCATAACCACTAAACATGGTCCCCACCAGAGTACTACGTATACGTTTAGGTGCGTATTCCGAGGTTAAAGCAACTAAATTTGGCATAACCCCACCAATGCCTAGTCCCGCCAAGAACCGAAGTATCCCAAACTCAAGTGGGCTTGATGCAAAAGCACCTAAAAAGGTGAAACCACTAAAAAAAGTCACACAGATTAAAATTACTTTTTTACGGCCTATTTTGTCTGCCAATGTTCCAAAGAACATTGCCCCAAACATCATTCCACATAGTGCCGTACTTGCTAACATCCCCGCTTGTACAGCTGTTAACGACCACTCTTGCATTAGCAAAGGCAGTACAACGCCATAAATCACCAGATCATAACCATCAAAAACAATAATTAATAAGCACCAAAGCAAAATGCTCCAGTGAAAAGGGGTAAATCGGGCCTGATCAATAACTTCATTTACATTTAATTTAGATGTTGTCATTTACTCACCTCCTCTGTGAGATAAATTCATATTTAATTTTTTAAAACGACATATTGCACCCTAAAGAAAAAACAGATTATTCAAGGTCTTGTTGAATAAATTAAAAGTCATAACTCGCCATCATATTGAAGCGGTTATCAATCCCGTTACGGCCATCAAAAGTTTCTCGTTCGCCATAAACATATTCGACGCCCAAGGTAATTGGTTTGTATGGGTTATAAAGTGCATTCACCCAGCCCTGCCAAAGCTCTTTATTTTGGGTGGTGCTATTACGTTGTAATTCGGCAAAACGGTTATCATCTTTGGCTTTCATATAGCCATAAGCTAAGGTTGAACGAATTTGTGGCGTAAATTGATGAGTAATACCGAAAGAAACGGTATCAAATTCATTGCTATGCATATTATTTTGATCATCTATCGCATAGCCGCTATTACTCCATAGCAAGAAACGCCCATCTCCTTTGACATGGTAATAATCGGCTTTGAGTAAGGTATCAGGGGTAATTTGATATTTACCTCCGAAGCCCACACCCCAAGCGACTTTCTCATCATTATTAGTTCTTTTTTCGGCAACTAAACTACGGGCAGATAACATCGAACCATTGGCAAATTTATGATTTAAGCGTCCTACCAAAGCTGGTAAGCGCATTTTATTATCTGGGTCAGTTGTTGCAGTATATTTCGGGTCTTCAACCGATATTGCAAAACTCGTATTGGCAGTTAAGTTATCGCTATAGCGTACAAGCGGTGATCTTAATAATGCACTGCCTACAAATGTGCCAGCATCAATCGTTTCCGGATAATATTCAGGTGCGATAAATGTTGACCACGTTTGACCAATAAGCCATTTATCAAACGTTAAATAAGCATGGCGTATCCGAAACTGATCACGAGTAGCTGCCCCAAAGAAATCCATTTCCAGTTTCCCGCCCACATCACCCGCGGCCGTCGGGGTTTTAAAATTCAATCCGAAACGTGTCACATTAACAGTACTGTGTAATTGGTCTTTTTGAGCAGATTCTTCTGGCGT
The DNA here is from genome assembly GCF_016106645.1 of Acinetobacter sp. ACIN00229. Classification (NCBI taxonomy): domain Bacteria; kingdom Pseudomonadati; phylum Pseudomonadota; class Gammaproteobacteria; order Moraxellales; family Moraxellaceae; genus Acinetobacter; species Acinetobacter sp. ACIN00229. The sequence goes on along the minus strand of NZ_JADWOM010000008.1, from coordinate 103,280 downwards.
ATTTTCGAGTGGAACACCGCTAATATTGTTATACATGGTAGATGCGCCCTTCATTTGATAAGAAGCATCTGCCCGTATATATCCATATAAGTTAAATTCTGCGCCAGACTTAGTTAACACTTGTTTTGTAGGCTGAGCAGCTTGGGGCGTTGCAGTAGTTGCTAGCTCCACTCTTTGTTGCGATAAAGATTTTTGAGCTTGTATATTTGCTTGTAGCATAGCCCGTAGTTCTTTTACTTCTTGGCGAAGTTGTTCTATTTCAGGATCTGTTTGACCTGCAAAAGCACAAGACACAAACAGGGTCACAGAAACTGCCAATAGGCTTTTTTGAACCGTTGTATTTAAAGCATTTATCATAAAACTTTCCTTTTTTGATCTTTAATTAGACTTAAAGATCTCGACATCCTTTTTGTTATATACCTATCTAAAACAGGCTCTTAAACATCAGACTTTCTTCCTCTAGAAAGTCGTGCATCATATTTTTTAGACAAAACCTCCCTTAAGCAGCATTGAGGCCACTTTTTAATGTGTTATAGGTAAAGCTAGTTCTTCTAATTTTTTTCGTTTTTTATATTCTCATCCTCATTGAGAATATTTAGGTATTAAGACAACATTTCTTTGTTTCTACTGACATTATTTTTTTGCAATAAAACCCTGATACGTCAAAATTTGCGTATACGGCTGTACGCTCTCAAAACCAGTCTTTTGCAAAAGTTTGATATATCCTTCAGTGGTTAAGCTAAAAAAGTCTTGTGCCATACGCTCTAACATTTTCTGACATTGCTCTTCCGTTAAACCTTGAGCCAAGCATAAATAACGTAGTGCTTGAAGCTGCTGTGGGTTTACACACGTCATTAAATCGTAAGTAAGTAAAACCGCTTTTTCCTTTAAGCGATCATAAATATCTTTAAAAAAAACAGGTTTTATCTCATCTGCAATAAAATGAGCCACGAGAATAGAAAGTGCAGCATCAAAGCAATTTTCCAGAGGCAAAGCCGAAGTTTCACCATGTACAAAGGTAACTTGTGAAGATTTATCTAAAAGTTCAACCTGTTCCTGAGCTTTTTGCAGCATGGTCAAAGATGGATCAACTGCTGTAAATTTCCAGTTCGGATGTCGTTTAAGTAAATATTCGAGTTCATAACCCGTACCACAGCCTACAATTAAAATATGAGCATTAGGTTTCAACACTGATTGCAAAATGGCATCCACCTGTTGATGGATCACTTCATAACCTGGAATTAATTTACGAATATGTTCGTCATATCCTTCGACTACTTTTGGGTTATTAAAGTCTTTTGCCATTTTGCTTATCCTCTATTTAAACTGCCTTTCAACTTATAGTTTGCTGCACTTTGAATGGGCTTACGACTTCTTTAGTCAAAAACATTTCCAGTTAAATTAAGTTCAGCTCGCATAATTTCCTGCAATTTAAACTTTTGCGCTTTGCCTGAAGCAGTCATTGGAAACTCATTAAAGAATCGGACATAACGCGGTACTTTATTATGAGAAATGTGCTCTTTGCAGAATTGGCGAATACTGTCTTCATCAATTTGATGATGGTCATGCAAAATAATACAAGCACAAAGTTCTTCGCCATATCTGGCATCTGGTAAGCCAATGACTTGTACATCGCTTACATCTGGATGGGTATATAAAAAGTCTTCAATTTCTTTTGGAAAAAGATTCTCCCCACCACGAATCACCACATCTTTAATACGGCCTTTAATTTTAATAAAACCGTCTTGGTCCATTTCGGCAATATCACCCGTATGCATCCAGCCAGCTGAATCAATGACCTCTTTGGTCTTTTCTTCTTCGCCCCAATAGCCAGCCATCACTGAATAACCGCGAACACATAGCTCACCTAAAGTGCCTTGCGGAACAATCTGCCCTTCTAAGTCGACAATTTTAATTTCAACATGCGGATGAACATGCCCAACCGTGCTTACTCGTTTATCAATCGAATCATTTACCGAACTTTGTACACTTACTGGTGAGGTTTCAGTCATACCATAACAAATGGTGATTTCAGACATATGCATTCGGTCTATGACACGTTGCATAATTTCACGTGGACAAGGACTACCTGCCATAATTCCTGTTCTTAAGCTCGACAGGTCAAATTCATTAAACTGTTCATGTTCTAAAGTGGCAATAAACATGGTCGGCACGCCATAAGCTGCCGTACAACGTTCTTGATGAATCGCTTTTAAAGTTTCTAAAGGATTAAATACCGCCGATGGATAGACCATGGTTGAACCATGTGTCACACATGCCAGATTCCCCATGACCATGCCGAAACAATGAAACAACGGCACAGAAATACAAACTTTATCTTGAGGGGTTAAACGAATGCCTTCCCCCACGAAATAACCGTTATTTAAAATATTATGATGGGTCAACATGGTCCCTTTAGGGTTACCTGTTGTACCTGAAGTAAATTGGATATTAATGGTTTCATCAAACTGATGTTGCTTCGCTAATTGTTTTAATTGTTCTAGCTGTTCTGATGTTGGTGTGGTGACTAAATCACTAAAACGATAAATACCCGTATGCTGTTGGTCATCGATTTTAATGACAAATTTTAAATGTGGCAGTCGCGCTGAACTGAGCACTTTATCTGGACTATTAGGTAATTCAGGGGCAATTTTTGTCAGTAATTCTTGGTAATCAGTGGTTTTGAATTGAGAAGCAATAATCAATCCTTTGCATGAGACTTTATTCAACACATATTCAAGTTCATGGCTTTTATAAGCTGTATTTAGATTGACTAAAATAATCCCTGCTTTAAAAGCTGCAAATTGGGTTACCGTCCATTCCACACAGTTAGGTGACCAGATGGCTAATCGATCTCCTTTTTTTAATCCCAATTTTAAAAGGCTACACGCAAACGCGTTTACTTCATCCTGCAAAGCTTTATAGGTTAATCGTCTGTTTTGATGGAAACTGACGATGGCTTCCTTTTCAGCATATTGCCGACAGGCCTGATCGAATTGTTCACCAATGGTCATACCCAATAAGGGCTGCGTGCTTGGTCCCGAGGCGTAGCTTAACCGTTCTTGTTGCATTGAATCATTCTCCTTGATTCTTTTAATTCTCTTCTTACCTGATCTAATTGTTGTTACTGCAACTACTTTTCCAAACCGCCTACTTTGTAATGTTTATCCTTTATATGCCCTATTTCTTCTGCACAGCATCTACACAAAAGTCAGCAATCTGTTTTGAAAAATAGTCTTTGTGCGCATGATCAAACTTTGTATTTTGAGCTGGGTCTAGGGGTTCCACCACCACATAAGTCATGGCACCGACAACACAAAGTGCTGCTGTGTTTAAATCATCCAAGACAAACTCACCACTTGCATTTCCATCCGCAAGTATTTTTTTAATACTTTGTTTAATCAATTGCTTCACACGAAAACGCTCATGTTCAACCGTTGAATCGACGGGTTCAAACATGAGTGAATATGCAAGCTGAGGACTATTCAGTGCCCGTTTTACAAAAGTTGCCACCGCCTTGTGTAATTTCTGCTTTGCCGATAACTCACTTTCGGTAATCGAATCAATCACCAATAGTTCTGTATTAATAGCCTCGGACAAAACCTCAATAAGCACTTGGCTCTTATTATCAAAGTAGCGATAAACCAGTCCACTAGATACACCCGCTTGCTCTGCAATTGTTTGTATTTGTGCGTCTTTAAATCCTCCCTCTGAAATTATTTTTCTGGCTGAATTCAAAATCGATTTACGATTTTGCTCCATCCGCTCTTGCATTAAAGATGATCGTTTATAGCTCATAATTTATTCTCTAACAAATAAAATGAATTGTAAATCATTTTATGAATCTGTATTCACTTTTTCAAAAAATCATTGTATGTTACTTATCAAATACCCACAAAATATTTTATGGACAACAAATATAACCAATAGGATGAAAATATCATGAACCTACGCAGCTTGAATTTCGGTCTAGATGAAACTTTAATTGCGCTTCAAGATTCGGTAGCCGCTTTTTGTGCAAAGGAAATTGCACCAATTGCCCAACAAGTTGATCAAGACAACAAATTCCCTGCACATCTCTGGAAAAAATTCGGAGATATGGGCCTTTTAGGCATGACGGTTTCTGAAGAATATGGCGGTGCCAATATGGGTTACTTAGCTCATATTATTGCTATGCAAGAAATTTCTCGTGCTTCGGCAGCCATTGGTTTGTCTTACGGTGCTCATTCTAATTTATGTGTAAACCAAATTAACCGTAACGGTAACGAGCAGCAAAAACAAAAGTATTTACCAAAATTGATTTCCGGTGAATATGTGGGTGCCCTTGCGATGTCTGAACCGAATGCGGGTTCTGATGTCGTTAGCATGAAATTACGTGCTGAACAAAAAGGTGATCACTTCGTTTTAAATGGTTCAAAAATGTGGATCACTAACGGCGGTGATGCAGATGTACTCGTGGTTTACGCTAAAACTGATCCACAAGCTGGCGCGAAAGGCATGACCGCTTTCTTAATTGAAAAAGGCATGAAAGGCTTTAGTCACGGTAACCATTTAGACAAACTCGGTATGCGTGGCTCTAACACTTACCCGCTGTTCTTTGACAATGTAGAAGTACCTGCTGAAAACATACTCGGTGGTGTTGGTAACGGCACAAAAGTACTGATGAGTGGTTTGGACTATGAACGTGCAGTTTTAAGTGCCGGACCTTTAGGCATTATGGATGCTTGTTTAGATGTGGTAATTCCATACTTACACCAACGTGAACAGTTTGGACAAGCTTTAGGTGAATTCCAACTTATGCAAGGCAAACTTGCCGATATGTATTCAACTTGGTTGGCATGTAAAGCTCTTGTTTATGCTGTTGGTGCTGCATGTGATAAAGCTGACCATGACCGCAGCCTACGTAAAGATGCTGCAAGTGCCATTTTATATGCTGCCGAAAAAGCAACATGGATGGCTGGTGAAGCAATCCAAACTTTAGGCGGTAATGGTTATATCAATGAATTCCCTGCTGGGCGTTTATGGCGCGATGCAAAACTTTATGAAATTGGTGCCGGAACTTCTGAAATTCGCCGCATGCTGATCGGCCGCGAACTCTTCAATGAAACCAAATAATAATTATAAATAAGGACGCATCTTATGAACCAATTACAAAGCAAGATTAATGTTCGAAGTGAAGACTTCAAAACAAACCAGCAAGCCATGCAAACATTGGTCACAGATCTAAAACAAGTTGCACAGCATATTGCTTTAGGCGGCGGTGAAAATGCCCGTCAAAAACATTTGGCTCGAGGTAAACTTTTACCTCGTGAACGTATTGATCAACTGATTGATGTCGGTACGGCATTTTTAGAAATTGGTCAGTTGGCAGCATACAACGTTTATGAAGATGATGTTCCTGCCGCGGGCGTAATTGCGGGTATTGGTCAAGTCAACGGCATCACTTGTATGATCGTTGCCAACGATGCAACAGTAAAAGGTGGAACATACTACCCACTTACGGTTAAAAAGCATTTACGCGCACAAGAAATTGCCGAACAAAATCACTTGCCTTGTATTTATTTGGTGGACTCAGGCGGTGCCTATTTACCAATGCAAGATGAGGTTTTCCCAGACCGAGATCATTTCGGGCGTATTTTCTATAATCAAGCACGCATGTCGAGTCTAGGTATTGCCCAAATCGCTGTGGTAATGGGAAGCTGTACCGCAGGTGGTGCTTATGTTCCAGCCATGTCTGATGAAACCATTATTGTCCGTAATCAAGGTACGATTTTCTTAGGTGGCCCTCCTCTAGTAAAAGCTGCAACTGGCGAAGTGGTGAGTAGTGAAGACTTAGGAGGTGGTGATGTTCACACACGTCTTTCGGGTGTAGCAGACCATTTAGCTGAAAATGATGAACATGCGATTGCGATTGCACGAAACATTGTCGCTAACCTTAATAAAAAGCCAAATGAGTTAAATAAACAAGTTGATGAACCATTGTTTGATGCATCAGAACTCTATGGTGTAGTGCCAAGTGATGCACGTAAGCCTTTCGATGTACGTGAAGTGATTGCCCGTATTGTAGATGGCTCACGTTTTGATGAGTTTAAAGCACGTTTTGGTTCAACACTGATTACCGGTTTCGCTTCACTCTATGGCATGCCAGTCGGCATTATTGCCAATAACGGAATTTTATTTTCTGAGTCTGCACAAAAAGGTGCACACTTTATTGAGCTATGCACACAGCGCAATATTCCATTGTTATTCCTACAAAACATTACGGGCTTTATGGTTGGTCGCCAGTATGAAAATGAAGGAATTGCAAAAAACGGCGCTAAATTGGTGATGGCTGTTGCCACCGCAAATGTACCAAAACTCACCTTGATTATTGGTGGTTCGTTTGGTGCAGGTAACTACGGTATGTGTGGCCGTGCTTATTCACCACGCTTTTTATGGACTTGGCCGAACTCTCGTATTTCAGTGATGGGCGGCGAACAAGCCGCAAGCGTACTCTCAACTTTGAAACGTGATCAGATTGAGCAAAAAGGTGCCGAGTGGTCAGCTCAACAAGAAGACGAATTTAAACAACCAATCCGTGAGCAATACGAGCGCCAAGGCCATCCGTATTATGCTTCTGCACGTCTTTGGGATGACGGTGTAATCGACCCAGCGCAAACTCGCCAAGTACTTGGCTTAAGCCTTGCAGCTGCTATGAACGCTCCAATCCAGCCAACCAAATTTGGCGTGTTCCGCATGTAAGAGGTGTATATGAGCTATCAATTTTTACAACTCGAACAACAAGGTCAGGTTGCCTATGTTTGGCTGAACCGCCCTGAATTGCACAATGCATTCAACACCACAGTCATTGAAGAGCTGCATGCTTGCTTTAAACAAATCCATACACGTGATGATATACGTGTGGTCGTTCTAGCGGGTCGCGGCAAAAGCTTTTCGGCAGGTGCCGACCTCAACTGGATGAAGCAGGCAGGTCAGGCATCTTCAGCAGAAAATGAAGCAGATGCATTAAAACTTGCACAAATGTTAGATGCACTTGCAACACTTAAGCAACCGACCATTGCCCGAGTGCATGGCATTGCCTTTGGGGGCGGTATGGGTTTAGCGTCAGCGTGTGATATTTGCATTGCCAGCACTGATGCCAAGTTTGCAACATCTGAGGTTCGTTTAGGGCTTGCTCCATCTACCATTAGTCCTTATGTAATTCGTGCAATTGGTGCAAGACAAGCTTCTCGTTACTTCTTAACTGCCGAGCGAATTTCAGCACGTGAAGCCAAACACATTGGCTTGGCACATGAAGTTGCAGATGCTGAAGACTTAGATAAAAAAGTTCAAGAAATTGTTGATGCTCTATTACTCGGTGGTCCGCATGCTCAAGCGGCATCAAAACAACTCATTCAAATGGTGAGCAACCAGACCATGAGCAATGACTTGCTGCAGCAGACAGCACATCATATTGCTCAAGTTCGTCAAGGCAGCGAGGCAAAAGAAGGTCTGAGTGCCTTTTTAAATAAACAACAGCCTGCTTGGGTTTCTAACTCGAATAACAACAATTAAGGACGATCATCATGTTTGAAAAGATTTTAATTGCGAACCGTGGCGAGATTGCGTGCCGTGTGATTCGTACAGCTAAAAAATTAGGGATTGCAACGGTTGCTGTTTACTCAGATGCAGATGCAAATGCACAACATGTCAAACTTGCCGATGAAGCGGTTTATATTGGTCAGTCCCCTGCAACGCAAAGTTATTTACAAGCCGACCGCATTATTCAAGCAGCGATTGATACAGGCAGCCAAGCAATTCACCCGGGCTACGGTTTCCTTTCTGAAAATGACCAGTTTGCACTCGCTTGCCAACAACACAACATTTGCTTTATTGGCCCGCCAGTCGATGCCATTTTAGCTATGGGTTTAAAAGCAACCTCTAAAGCTTTAATGGAAAAAGCAGGCGTCCCTTTAACACCGGGTTATCACGGAACCAACCAAGATGCCGACTTTTTAAAACAACAGGCAGACCAAATTGGCTATCCAGTTTTAATCAAAGCTAGTGCTGGCGGTGGCGGTAAAGGCATGAGCTTGGTTGAACGTAGTGAAGATTTTCTACATGCATTAGCTTCTTGTAAGCGCGAAGCTAAATCGAGCTTTGGTAATGATGATGTCTTAATTGAACGTTATGTGATTCAACCACGTCACATCGAAGTACAAGTGTTTGGTGATACACACGGTAACTATGTGCACTTGTTTGAGCGCGACTGCTCTGTGCAACGTCGCCACCAAAAAGTATTAGAAGAAGCCCCTGCTCCACAAATGCCAAGCGAGAAGCTTGATGCGATGCGTCAGGCGGCAATTGATGCTGCACGTGCAGTAGACTATGTCGGTGCCGGTACGGTCGAGTTTATTGTGGAACAAGACGGTACGGCGTATTTCATGGAAATGAATACCCGCTTACAAGTTGAGCACCCAGTGACTGAAATGATTACCGGTGAAGACTTGGTTGAATGGCAACTTCGTGTAGCTTATGGCGAACCGTTACCTAAACTACAAAACGAATTACAAATTCACGGGCATGCGCTCGAAGCACGTATTTACGCCGAAGAACCAGAAAAAGGCTTTTTACCTGCCATTGGTAAAATTGACTATCTACACTACCCAACTCAAAACCAATATGTACGTGTAGACAGCGGTATTGTTGAAGGCGATGAAATCACAACCTATTACGACCCGATGATAGCTAAACTGATCGTATGGGGTAAAAACCGTGAAGCTGCACTCATTCAAATGCAACATGCGTTAAGCCAATTCCATGTCGATGGCTTAGGCAATAACATTGCCTTTCTTGAAAAGATTGTTCGCAGCGACTCGTTCAAACAAGCCAAACTTGATACCAACCTGATTCAACGCGAACAAAACTTCTTGTTTAGTCCCGAAGATATCAAGCCAGAACTTGTGGTGGCAGCAGCATTTATTGAGTTTCTAAGTAAACTTAATAACAACAGCTCAAGCCAAAAACAGCTTTGGCAGGCTCAACCACTTTGGCGCTTAAATATTGCCTATCAGCACAGCATTAAACTGAATTATTTAAACCAAAATATCCAAATCAAATTTGCTTCAAGTGAACAAGGCTTCACCGCAGAATATAACGGACAAAGCTACCCTATTTCTGGTCAATTAATTGATGTGCATACTGCCTCTGTTCAAATTGGTGGTACTAAGCAAAAGCTATCTTTTAACCAAAGTCAGCAAGGCATTACATTATTCCAAAATGGGCAAAGCTATAAATTTGCTTATATTCGTCAAGATTTTAATCAAGCAGATAACCAAGCCGATGAAGGTCACCTGAAAGCCCCAATGCCGGGTGTAGTCACGCAAGTGCTGGTGAGTGCAAATCATAGCGTTAAGAAAGACGATATTTTAATGACGCTTGAAGCAATGAAAATGGAATACACCATCCGTGCCCCTAAAGACGGCGTGATTGTGGACTCCTATTTCCAAGTTGGTGATCAGGTTAAAGCTGGCGATGAGCTTGTAGAATTTCAGCCCGCTCAGGAGGAAGTTGCATGAGTGAGTTTGTCAAAATTGTGGAGGTCGGTCCGAGAGATGGCCTCCAAAACGAAAAGCAGGCTTTAACCGTCGAACAACGCTTAAACTTTATTAATGACTTGATAAATGCGGGCCTAAAATCAATTGAAGTGGGTTCATGCGTTTCGGCAAAATGGGTGCCGCAAATGGCTCAAAGTGACGAGCTATTTAAGCTGTTACCGCAGACCACAGATGTGCAATTTAGTCTGCTTACTCCAAATATCAAAGGTTTTGAAACTGCTCAAGCCGTAGGATGCAAAGAGGTTGCAGTTTTTACCGCAGCTTCTGAAAGCTTTACCCGTAAAAATATTAATTGCTCTATTGATGAAAGCTTTGAAAAATTTAGCGATGTCATGACCGCAGCGAAAGCACATAACATACGTGTGCGCGGCTATGTCTCTTGTATTGTCGATTGCCCTTATGAAGGTGCAATTGCTCCCGAGCAAGTGGTGAGAGTTGTTAAACGACTCTATGACATGGGGTGCTATGAAGTATCTTTAGGTGAAACTATTGGCACAGCAACACCAGATCGCGTTCAAAAGGTTTGGCAGGCCTGTCTTGCGGAACTCGACAGCAAGGTTTTGGCAGGACATTTCCATAACACCTATGGTATGGCGATTGCCAATATTTATCAGTCTTTACAGCAAGGTATTCGTGTTTTTGACTCGTCTCTTGCAGGACTTGGCGGTTGCCCTTATGCCAAAGGAGCCTCAGGTAATGTATCGACCGAAGATTTGTTTTATTTGCTGTCACACATGGGCTTTGAAACTGGCATTGACTTAGAAAAACTGATGCAAGCCAGCCAAAATATTAGCAATGTTTTAAACCGAAAAAGCTTGTCGAATTATGCAAATGCGTATTGGCAAACCAAGTGTGCATAGTCATAAATTAAAATAATTCAGCATCTGGTATAAGGCTTAATATTAGGCCGAGTACCAGATTATCACGTCTAATCTTTATCTCATTCTGTTCAGGAATTGGGACTGCATCTCTCATACAATTTTTTTAAAATTTATCATTTATCTGTGTATTAAATGCCTCTCTCAACAGAAGCATTCTCTACCCTATTTTTATTCTAATCCGTATTATTCTTCATCCTTTTTCAATTGTAATCCTTAAGAAATTTATCTCATTATTTATAAAAATAAGATGCATCCATTTCAATTCTTGGGGAAATATATTCTTCCACCCAATCTAACCATGCACGTGTTTTGGCATCAATAAAATGGCGTGAAGGCAATAAGGTATAAACCCCGATATCGGGCGAACGCCACTCTGGCAAGATATGACATAATCTTCCATTCTGAACTGCATCTAAAGCCGAAAACATCGGCAATAATGCCACGCCCATATCTTGTTGCACGACATCTAACAATAACTCAGGATTATCTGCAATGAGTTGCCCGCCAGTATCAATTTGGTAAGACTCACCCTTTGCATTTAATAAGTGCCAATCTGGTGTAATAGATGGGTTTACTAAGCGTAAACAGGCATGGTTTTTTAAGTCTTCTGGGGACTTCGGCACACCATGTTTTTCGAGATAAGCAGGTGAAGCACATAAAACAGAAAAGATGGTGCCAATTCTACGTGCAACAAACCGAGAGTCAGTTAATGATTCAGTTAGATACAGACTGACATCCACCCCTTTTGCCAACAAGTCTGGAACATATTGTGATGTCGTATATTCCACAGTTAATTCGGGATAATGCTTACAAAATTCGGCCATCACTGGAAAAACATAATGATGCCCAAAGCTTCCCATGCTTAATACACGTAAACGTCCTTTGGGTTTAGATGCCGTTCCTGTTACTTCTGATTCTGCTTCATCTACCATTGAAATGACTTGGCGACAGCGCTCCGCATAAGTCGCACCAATATCGGTCAGTGCCTGCTGGCGCGTTGAGCGTTGTATTAATTTTGTACCTAAGCGTGTTTCTAGCTCGCTGATAAGACGTGAAACCTGTGCTGTGGTCAGATCCATCTGCTCAGCTGCTGCTGTGAAACTCCCGCTATCAATCACTTTCAGGAATGCATGCATTGCATGCAATAGTCCACCATCGAGATTTTTGCGCATAACGTAAATATGTTTTTCTAAATTACGGATTGTTGCACCAGTTTAGTTCAACCACAATGACTAAATGTACATACATTGGCACTAATTCTTTTTAAGAAGAGGAACCGATCTTTTTTTATTTCGTATGTCACTTGCTCCAAATATTCAACTGGATGTTGAAAAAAGAAAGTAGTCCGAGCTACTAAAAATTCTAAGGAGATATAAATGAATATAGCTACAAAAGTCACTCCAAATATTATTGCAACAAAGGATGTGTCACTTGAAGATAAATATGTAAGTGATAACGGTACAGCATATATGACCGGCATTCAGGCACTTGTTCGGTTGCCTCTTGCCCAAACTCGCCGTGACGCGATTAATGGTTATCATACTGCTGGTTTTATTTCTGGTTATCGCGGTTCTCCTGTTGGTAACTATGATAGTTTCCTTTGGCAAGTTCAAGGATTACTTAAATCCCATAATGTTGTATTTCAACCCGGTGTAAACGAAGACTTAGCTGCTACCGCAATTTGGGGTACGCAACAAGTTAACCTTTCAGGCCAAGGCAAATATGATGGAGTGTCTTCATGGTGGTATGGTAAAGGCCCGGGTGTTGACCGTTCAGGCGATGTGCTCCGCCATGCTAACTTAGCTGGTACCTCTGAACGTGGTGGTGTCGTTGCTTTATTTGGTGACGACCACTCATGTAAATCTTCTACAATCCCTCACCAGTCTGAACATGTCATGATTGGTTGCGGTATTCCAATCTTCTATCCAACATCCGTTCAACAAATTTTAGACTTTGGTGTTCATGCCATTGCAGTTTCACGTTTTTCTGGTCTATGGTCTTCAATGAAGCTGGTCAGTGAAATTGTAGAAACTTCTGCTTCTGTACATGTTGACCTAGACCGTGTTACTCCGGTTATACCAGAAGATGTTAACTTCCCAGAGGGCGGCGTCAATATTCGTTGGCCAGATCATGGCATTCAGCAAGAAGAACGTCTTTATAAATATCGCTTACCTGCTGTTTTGGCTTATGCCCGCGCCAACAAAATCAATACCGTAACATGGCCTTGTGAAAATGCCCGTATTGGTATTGCCGCAAGTGGTAAAGGTTATTTAGATACGATTGAAGCTTTACGCATTTTAGGTATTGAAGATGAAACTGCCCAACAGCTTGGGCTACGTGTTTATCAGGTCGGACTGATTTGGCCGTTAGAACCTCAAGGCGTTCGCGAGTTTGCTGAAGGTTTACAAGAACTGATCGTTATTGAAGAAAAACGTCCAATTATTGAAACACAAATTAAAGATGAGCTGTACTCACTTCCTGATGGCAAACGCCCACATGTGATTGGTAAAGCAACTGACGGTAAAGGTGAATGGAGTACCTCTATTGAAGAAGCACCTCTCATTGGTCACTATGAATACCAGCCTGAACCTATTGCAAAAATGCTGGCTGCTCGTTTCTTAAAACTCGATATTCCAGAAAGCTTAAAAACACAAATCCAAAGCAGAATCGATTTACTGCTAAAAGCAGAGCAAGAATCAAAACGTGTTATTGATCTTGCTGAACGTAAACCGTATTTCTGTAGTGGTTGCCCACATAACTCTTCAACAGTCGTGCCTGAAGGTAGCCGTGCATTAGGCGGTATCGGTTGTCACTATATTGCCGTTTCACTTGACCGTGGTACTGAAACGTTCTCTCAAATGGGCGGTGAAGGTGTAAGCTGGGTGGGTGCATCACCATTTACCAATGAAAAACACATTTTTGCTAACCTTGGTGACGGAACTTACTTCCACTCAGGTTACTTAGCAATCCGTCAGTCTATCGCTGCAAAAACTAATATTACCTATAAAATTCTCTACAACGATGCGGTCGCTATGACAGGCGGTCAGCATGTAGATGGTCATTTGAGCGTTGCACAGTTAACTCGTCAGCTTGCTGCTGAAGGTATTAAAAAACAAGTTATTGTAACTGATGAAGTTAAACTATTAAACGAAGAAGACGGCATTGCACCGGGTGTCGAAATTCGCCACCGTAATGAACTCGATACAGTTCAACGCGAGTTACGTGAAGTTACAGGTGTCACCGCTTTAATCTATGTACAAACCTGTGCCAGTGAAAAACGTCGTCGCCGTAAACGTGATGCCTACCCTGATCCAGCTGAGCGTTTATACATTAACAGTGATATTTGCGAAGGCTGTGGCGACTGTTCGAAAAAATCAAACTGTTTATCTATTGAGCCAGTAGAGACAGCTTTAGGCACTAAACGTCAAATTAACCAAAGTAGCTGTAACAAAGACTTCACATGTGCTGAAGGGTTCTGCCCAAGTTTTGTGACTGTTCATACACGTGATATGAAACGTCCAGCTAAATTTGAAGGAATTGGCGCAGGCTGGCCAACATCACCAATCATTCCTCAGTTATATGATGTTCCAAGTCGTATTATGGTCGGTGGTATTGGCGGTACAGGTGTTGTGACTATTGGTGCACTCCTTGGTATGGCAGCTCACCTAGAAGGCAAAGCAACCCGTGTTATGGACATGGCTGGTCTTGCGCAAAAAGGCGGTACGGTTTATTCATACGTTCAACTTGCAGCAACTGATGAGCAAATTTCTTCTACCAAAATTCCGGCGGGCCAATGTGAATTATTGATTGGTGCTGATGCCGTAGTTGCTGGCGGTAGTGCCGCACTTTCTCGCTTAAAAGATGATGCTTTAGTGATTGTCAATGAAGACAGCACGCCGACTTCTGAATTTATTAAATCTCGTGACTGGTATGCGCCTATTAGCGATTTAATTGATCGTCTTCGTGGTCGTGTTCGTCAAGGTCAATTGGTTTCATTACCAGCCGCTCGCATTGCAACACAACTATTGGGCGATGCAATCTATACCAACCAGTTATTACTCGGTATGGCATGGCAGTCTGGTCGTATTCCGCTCTTACGTGAAAGCATTGAAAAAGCAATTAAGTTAAATGGTACTGCTGTTGAAAAGAACATCGAAGCTTTCCGCGTGGGTTGTCATCTTGCAAGTGATCCAACTTTAGCTGCACGTTTACTTGCGGCAATGCCAAAAACCAAAACGCCGCAAACGTTGGCTGAACTTGTTGAAGACCGCTCTGCTCGTCTGACAGACTATTGGAATGACGCTTATGCAACTAAATACCGTACGCTGGTAGAACTGGCTGCTAAAAAGTTACCAGAAGAATTAACTGGTACGATTGCAACCCAGCTTTATAGAGTCATGGCTTATAAAGATGAATATGAAGTTGCACGTCTGTTAACAGGTAAAAGCTTCAAAGAATCGATTGAAACACAATTCGGTAAAGGCCTACGTTTAACTTACCATCTTGCTCCACCAGCATTACTCGGCGGTCTGCAAAATGTTCGTAAACGTGCATTTGGTTACTGGATGCGCTTCCCAATGATGATGCTTGCTCGCTTACAATGGCTTCGTGAAACTTTCCTCGACCCATTTGCGCGCCAAGAAGAACGTCAACACGAACAAGCATGGCGTGACCGTTACATTGCATTTGTTGAAGCACTGGTTGAAGCTCCAGACAATCATAACTTGGCTGTTGCTGAACAAATTGCAAAATTACCAGCAGAAGTTCGTGGTTATGGACATATCAAAATGAAAGCAATGGACGCTGCAAAACAGCGTTGGGATGAACTTACACCAACACTCATTAAAGTTCGTAGCTAAGAAATTGCTTAAAAATTAAATCTCGAAATAAAAAAGTCATCCTCAGGGATGACTTTTTTATGGGTTCAAATATTTATTTGACCATCTTACGTAAAGTTAAAATCTGCTCGCTTCTTCCAAATGGGCCATAGAGGTCATGTAAAACCGCGCTTGTTAAGCCAATGCCATCCGATCCATATTGCTGAACAGTTTCCAAACCTAACCATTTACCTTGCGGATAACGATGCATGTGAATTTGCAAATCAAGATTTGGAAAGCCCCACGTAAATTCACCTTCTTGTCTTGGTACAATTCCGTTTGCGGTATCCACCATGCCAATCAAATGTGCAAAATCTGTGGTCGGTTGCCCTTCAACAATTTCTTTATCATTATTTAGCCAAACAATGCCTTTACCTGCGCGATGCTGATCATCAATTTTTGTCACTAGTGTTTGAATAAAACCACCCGGCCATCTTTTCATACCCTTCCACTCTGTAAAAGAGTCTGGATGATGAACTGGCTGATCTTCAAGCCCAGCAATATCAGAACTGTCTTGAGTATACATTCGCCATGCTCTAGCCACAATGCAGGTTTTACCTTGTGCCTGCATTTCAGCTTCAATCAATTCAATGGTTTTGCCAGCGCGAATGACATGTGTCTTAACCGTAAATTCACCAAAAGCAATCAAACCAAAAATATCAAAACTAATTCGGCCAATTCGCATATCTTGTCGTGGTGAAAATTGCTCTAACTCTGCTGCGATTACGCCACTTGCAGGTGCCATGTGCTGTTCATGAGGGTTCCAAGCCCCTTGTGCATGGACAGTTGAGCAATAATGAGCAATAACTTCACCTTGAGGACCAATTGTTCTATTCAGTAATTGATAATAAGCATTCATGATTTTCTTTCCGTAGTCCTTATCCAACATCAATATTTGATGAAAATTCACATTTTAATGCTTATGTTAACCCTCTATTTATTTGGCTCAACTGGTTTTTCCTACCAAAAACTGATGAGTCTAAAATTACAAATTTAATCACCAGGTAAAATTTCGCATGTCAATTTCACCCAGTGATCTTAAAAATGCCTCTTCATTAAAATGCAAAAGCATCTGGATCGAGTTCCATGATCGATTCAGCGCCAGACTCAATAGAAGCAGCATGGCTCTGTGTACGATGTAAAAGTTTTTGATAGAAAAACTTAGCTGTCTTTAACTTTGCTTTATAAAAAGCTTCTTCTTGTGTACCTGATTCTAATTTTGCATGGGCAACTTGTGCCATTCGAGCCCACAAATAAGCGAATACGACGTAACTGGAAAAATAAAGATAATCCACCGAAGCTGCCCCTATTTCTTCAGCGTTGTGCTTGGCTTTCTCTGCAATCGTTTTAGTCAGTGACAGCCATTGTTGCTTAAGCTCAGCTAATTTTTCTAAATAAGGTTTTAAGACTTCATTTGATTGCTGTTGATTAATAAATTGATCAATTAGATCGGTCATATTTTTTAGAAGTTTGCCTTCTGACTTAAGGACTTTACGTGCAAGTAGATCTAAAGACTGGATTTCGGTTGTTCCCTCATACAATGTTGAGATACGCGCATCACGTACAATTTGCTCCATACCATGCTCAACAATAAAGCCATGACCGCCAAATACTTGAACACCATGCTTTGCAGATTCATTGCCTGATTCTGTTAAAAAAGCTTTAGCAATTGGTGTTAAAAAAGCCAGTAACTCATCAGAGTGTTTTTGCTGTTCCTGATCGTTTGAGCTTTCGACAATATCGACATGCTGAGCTAAAAAGTAAGCCAGTGCACGACCACCTTCAGAAAAAGCTTTTTGTGTCATTAACATCGAACGTACAGCGGGATGCACAATAATTGGGTCGGCATTTTTCTCAGGATATTGAGGACCAGATAGCGATCGCATAGCAAGACGCTCTTTGGCATAACTTAATGCGCCTTGAAATGAAATTTCAGAAGCAGCGAGCCCTTGTACTGCCGTTCCAATGCGTGCGGTATTCATGAAGGTAAACATACAATTGAGCCCGCGATTTTCCAGACCAATCAGATACCCTTTCGCGCCATCAAAATTAAGTACACAAGTGGCATTACCATGAATCCCCATTTTATGTTCAATCGCGCTACAAACGACGTTATTACGGTCCAGTACCTGACCGTCGTCACTCACATTAAATTTTGGAACAATAAATAAAGAAATACCTTTAGTCCCTGCTGGTGCCTGAGGCAAACGGGCTAAAACAATATGAATAATATTTTCAGAAAGATCATGCTCACCTGCCGAGATAAAAATCTTTTCACCCGTAATTGAGTAACTACCGTCCGGATTGGGTTCTGCTTTCGTTCTAATTAATCCAAGGTCCGAGCCCACATGTGATTCGGTTAAACACATCGTTCCGGTCCAGACGCCACTAATAAGTTTAGTCAAAAACTTCTGTTTTTGGTGCTCGGTCCCATGATGCTCAATTGTTCTCATCGCCCCATGAGACAAACCCGGATACATTGCCCACGCCCAATTAGAACCACATAACATCTCTGAAATAGTAATCCGCAGCAATGTTGGTAACCCTTGCCCACCATATTCAGGGTCGGCGGTTAGTGAGGTAAATCCAAGATCGGCATATTTTTGATAGGCTTCTTTAAAACCTTTCGGAGTTGTGACTACGCCTTGATTTAAATGACAGCCTTCCTGATCACCATTTTGGTTAATAGGTGCCAATTCATTTTCACAAAAATCTGCTGCTGCCTCTAAGTATTGATCAATTAATTCTCGATTTACGCTTTCCTGATATTTGCTTAAACCTTGATAGTTCTGTTCTGTTTGAAGCATTTCATGCAACACAAATTGCATATCGCGTAATGGAGCTTTATATAAAGGCATAGTTTTTTCCTTTCACCTCTCTGCCTGTGTGATGGGCAGATATTGTTTTTCCCTAAAATGGACTTTTATTGTTTCAATCTCACCAAAATATCAAAAAATTTCTTATAGCAAAATATATTTTCACTAATTTAATAAAATTATCGTAACTCAGGAATAGATATAAAACATAAATACTTGTTTTAAAATGTAAATATAGAATAAAAAGTAATTAGCATTGCTTAATTAGAATAACTTTAAATTTTGTATTGCAAAATGTTATTTCGTAAAAATTCAATTTATAGTATTGTGATTAGATTGCTTAATCATCCAAGGACGATTTATGGAAAGCCCGAAATACACAGGTCTTGAGTTTTTAACCGCTTTAAAAAATGGTGAAGTTTCTCCATCACCTATGGCTCACACCATACCAATGGAACTCGTTGAAGTTTCCGAAGGTAAAGCAACTTATAAAGTTACCCCTCGCAAAGAACATAGAAATATTCAAGGCGGTGTACACGGCGGCTTTTGCGCCACAGCTTTAGATACAGCAACAGGTAGCGCAGCTCACACTTTACTTGAACATGGCGTTGGCTATGGAACCATTGATTTAAATGTAAAAATGATCCGCCCCATGCAAGTTGATACATCTTACTATGCGACAGCCGAATTAATTAATGCGGGCCGGAATATTATTAGTACCGAAGGAAAAATCGTAGATGAGAACGGCAAAGTGTATGCTTTTGCCTCGGCAACCTTAATGATTATTCGCAAATAATAAAATATTGAAGCTCCTGTTTATGGAGCTTTTTCTTGCTTTGCAATTTTGTTCATTTCATAAAAATCTAAGCGATCAATCATAAAACTTAATATTGCCATCGCTAAACCTAAAGCAGCACACGCTTCCCATCCCCAGTGTTTCCATGCATAAACTGCAATAAAAGAACCTAAGGCGGCTCCACCAAAATATAAGGTCATATAAATTGAGTTAATACGTGAACGTGCCTCGGCCGAAATTCGGTAGACCAGATTTTGGTTAAGCACATGAAATGCCGATAAACCAAAGTACGCCATAACAACCCCTACAGCGTAGGCCACCAGAGACTGCTGTGCAAAAAATAGTGGTATCCATGCACTTATTAATAGCCCCATGCAAATCACTGCAATTTTATTTTCAAGCCCTGCCGCAATTTTCTTACCTGCCCAAGGGGTCGCAAACACACCTGCCAGTCCAACAATCCCAAATAAACCAATCTGGAAATCGTTAAAGTGATAAGGCTCATTCGCCAAAATAAAAGTCATGGTAGTAAAAATCAGAGCCAAAATACCAAAGCCAATTCCCCCCGCCAAACCACGGCGCAGTAAATGAGGCTGATGAGCTGCTAATGAAAATAGTGAACCATAAATCTGTAGAATATTGAGTTGGTGAGACTTACGTGCAACTGGCAACTTCACCCACATCACCCAAGCAAACACCAAAATGACAATTCCGCTAATTAAATAAACCGCATGCCAAGACCAAACTGTAGAAAGCAAGCCTGCAATAGAACGCGCCAATAATATTCCCAAAAATAAACCACTCATGAGAGTGCCTACAACTTGAGGGCTTTTTTTCGGACTAGCTAGACCTGCGGCGAAAGGAACTAAAACTTGAGTCGCAATTGAAAAGAATGTGGCTAAAAAGGTAAAGCCATATAAAGCTGGCAAGGTTTGACTTAAGGATAACCCTACTTGTGCAAGCCCCGTACAACACATGAGCAAGCAAATATAACTGCGCTTTTCAAAGAAGTCGCCTAAAGGAACTAATATAAAAAGGCCAACTGCATATGACAGTTGGCTAATCACAATAGTTAAAGCAACTTGATCGGCATTAACTTTTAATGCTTCCGCAATTGAATAGATTAAGGGCTGGTTATAATAGTTTGAACCCGCACAAATTCCACATGTCATTGCCATGATAAAAATAAAGCTTTTTGACAGTATATTTTCTGCATTGGGCTCAACTATTTTTTCCATTTTTAACTACGCCCTATTTTAAAATTTATACATCGATACAAAGTTTACGCGTGATACATCAGCGGTTCTGCCATCAAATACTTCTCGTTTGCCTTGATGATATTCCATACCAATATCCATTTGCTCAATCGGTGAATAAAAGACGTTAGCTGCGTAGTCCGTTAGACGTTTGTTGGCATCTGGGTTGAGTTTGGCATAAGCAGTGTCGTCATCATAATCAAACATTGAAGCCGATAAGTTTGCACGCCATTGCTCATTGAATTTATATGAATAACCAATATTGATGCTATTCAACTTATTCATAACCAAATCTGTTTTGTCTTCATTTAAAGAGAAATCACCCGCGGCATTTAAATTTGTTGAATTTGCCAAACCACTTTGGGTGGTGTACGGCATAAATTTTTGATCACCAACAATATATTGATAATTTGCTTGTACCGACTGCTGAGGTGTTAATTGATATTTTAAGCCGCCTCCAGCGCCCCAGCTTACTTTCTTAACCGTGGCAGTTGCGACATCTGTAGATTTTTCATTAATAAAACCTTGAGCAAGTGCCGTTAAAGGCCCTTGTTTAAAGCTATAGCGCCCCGTTAAAGTTGGAAATGCCGAGACTCTCGAACCTGTATATTCCAAGGCTACTTTTAAATCATTATTGGCATCAATTTTCCAGTCATAGCGAATTTGTGGAGTCCGTGTATAGGAAGTTCCTACAAATTGGGTGTAATCGACAGCTTCAGTACGGGTTTCCATGTTAGACATGAGTGACCATGTTTGGCCAAAGGTCCAGTCTTTATAAGTGAAAAAAGCATGACGGATACGGAATTTACCATCCCCTGTTCCCATGTTAGAGCTATCAAAGAAATCGGCTTCAATATTGCCCGTTACTGCTTTATTAGGGCTATTAAAATAAACGCCCAATCGGCTTGCATTAATCATGGCATCGGAACGTGCATGATTTGAACGTTTTTCACTTTCAAAAGGTGTTCGGTACAGACTGCTAGTTGTTCTACCGCCCGAGTCTGGTGATGATTTAAAATCAACTGCTGCGTCAACACGGGCAATACCGTAAACCTTCACATTATCTGTCCAAGTGACCCACGAAGGAGCAACAGGCTTTTCTGTAACCGTTGCCTTAGTTTTTTCGATGTTCTCTTCAATCTTTACCTGTTTGACTTGTAAATTATTTTGAGTTTGTTTCTGAGCAGCAAGTTCTGCTTTTAATTTTTGCAGCTCGGTTTCTAGCAAATTAATTCTTTGTTCTGTGGTGTCTGAAGAATTTGCAAAAATAGTCCCTGAAGCCGCAGCGCAAGCTGCGGCTAAAATTAATTTTTTCATCTTTTAATCCTTAAAGAAGCATTTTTTCCGTGTGTATTTAGGCTACACGTGCATCGATTAGTTCACAGTCTGTGACTGCTTGTAATTCATCAAAACTTAGGCCTTCCACCATTTCTGTGACATAAGCTTTTTGGTCTTTGAGTTCAATAATGCATAAATCGGTATAAATACGGTTTACACATTGCTCACCAGTCATTGGATAGCTCAGTTCTTTTACAATTTTGGACTCACCTTTTTTAGTGACATGTTCCATATAGACATAAATCGTTTTCGCGCCGACTGCCAAATCCATAGCACCGCCGACCGCGGGTACATCATCTGCTTTACCGGTATGCCAGTTTGCTAAGTCTCCATTTACCGCAACTTGGAATGCACCAATTACACAAATGTCCAGATGGCCGCCACGCATAATGTCAAATGAGTCACCATGATGCATAAAGCACCCACCGTCCAACAAAGTAACAAGTTCTTTTCCAGCATTGACTAAATCTTGGTCTTCTTCACCAGGTTGTGGCGGCGGCCCAAAAGCCAAGACACCATTTTCTGAATGTAAAAAGATTTCTTTGTCTTTGGGCAAAAATTTAGCAACGTTGGTCGGTAAGCCAATCCCTAAATTGACATAAGAACCTTCCGGAATGTCGTTGGCAATGAGTTTGGCAATATCTTCACGAGAACGCTTTTGAACTGACATTAGATATCTCCTACTTTTACAATGTGCTGAACAAAAATTCCCGGTGTAATAATGCACTCTGGATCAAGCGTTCCTAGTTCTACGGTGTCATTCACTTGAACAATCGTGGTCTTGGCGGCTTTTGCCATAATTGGCCCAAAATTACGGGCTGCTTTGCGGTAAGTTAAATTACCCCAGCGGTCAGCTTTATCGGCATAAATCAGTGCAAAATCAGCTTCAAGTGGATATTCAAGCACATAGTTTTTACCGTTAATGGTTCGGGTTTCTTTACCCTCGGCAACTTTGGTGCCATAACCAGTCGGAGTAAAAATAGCGCCTAAGCCTGCGCCAGCAGCCTGAATACGACATGCCAAATTACCTTGCGGAACCAGTTCCAACTCAATTTTTCCAGCTCGATATAAGTCTTGAAAAACAGTTGATCCAGCAGATTTCGGAAATGAACAAATCATTTTTTTAACGCAACCCGCAATAATCAGATTTGTTAAACCACGATCACCAGAAGCTGCATTGTTATTTACAATGGTCAGTTCTTTTTTTCCTAAATCGATTAAGGCTTCAATTAATTCAGCAGGTTGCCCCGTCACACCAAACCCGCCTGTCATGATGGTTGCTCCATCAGGAATAGCTTTTAAAATCGGTTCAATGTCACTGGTGATTTTATTTATCATCTCACTTGTCCCTTTTCATCCTTAATTTAAGGTGACAGATTGATCTGTCACTCTGCCTTTTGCGGGTTAAATAGTCGGTCTTTAATAAATAACAAGGGAATTACCCCGCAGATAAAATAAGCCGCAGCCATCACCAAAAGCCCTAAGCCAATAGAACCGTTCTGCGATAGAAAACCAATTGTTAATGGAGAGAAAATAGAAAGTACTTTGCCAATGTTATAAGCACCACCCACTGCCGAACCTCGAATTGAAGTCGGGAAACTTTCTGTCATATAGGTAGCATTAATTGCGTATGGAATACCGTAAAGGAAACCGAAGAACAGCATCATCCATAAAATATTGGTTGGTGTATTTAAATAGACAATGACCGGAATAAATAAGGCTGTACCAATGGTTCCGAAAGCAAATACAGCGCGGCGCCCTAATTTGTCGGCAACGATCCCTGCAATTACTTTGGCAAACATCATAATTAGGAAAGTACCGACCATATACATGGCCATTTCTTTAAATTTGATGCCAAGATCAGACTCTAAATAAGCTGGTAACCAGTTACTTACGCCGTAATAACCAAACTGCAATGCACCTGTACTAATAATCCAAAGAACAAACATGGTGCCATGTTTCTTATCTCTTAAAATTTCAAGATATGGGTTTTGACGTTTTTTAGGTTGGTTACTTTGAGCGACCTCTAGCGCTTTTAATTGACGTGCTTTTTTCCAAGACTCAGGTTCAGGTACACAAAAGTGCATTAAAATTGACAACACCACAGGCGTAATCGCAATCCAGTATAGGAAACGCCATCCGTGTTCAGGAATAATATGTCCTGCTAATAAGGTCGCTAGCAAGGAACCTAAGGTATAACCCGTCATAAGGGTAGCCAAAACAGTCGAGCGATGTTTGGTTGGCACCATTTCTGACATTAAAATATTACAAGCAATATAGAGCGCACCTAAACCCATCGCTCCAAAAGTTCTTAAAACTGCAAATTGCATATAAGAATCAGTAAAACCCAGTGCGCTGGTTAAAACTGAAGAATAAGCAATAAAGAACACGATAATGCGGACCCGCCCAAAACGGTCACAAGCCCAACCACCAATCAAGCCACCAATTGCTGAACCTAAAAGTGTTAAACTGCCTAATGTTCCGGCTTGTACACCCGTTAAATGAAATTCTGTTTTAAGACTGGTCAGGCTTAATGCCAAAAAACCTAAGTCTGCCCCATCACACAACAATGTTAAAAAAGCGAATATAAATGCGGTAATCCAAATCTTTTTTGGTGTCTGGATAGCTTCACTGCTAGCCGTATTTTGTGCAACTGTTTCTGTTGTCATGTCCATATCCTCAGAAGGAACATGAGGCATCCAATGCCTCATGGCATTTGTTTTTTATTAGGTAGTAGCTTCCCTAATCATGTTTTTGGCAATAATAATTTGTTGAACTTGCGTGGTTCCTTCATATAAACGGAACAAACGCACATCGCGATAAAAGCGCTCAATGGCATATTCACTGATATAACCCGCTCCACCGTGAATCTGTACACAGCGGTCAGCAACGCGTCCGCACATTTCAGTTGCAAACATTTTTGCGCAAGACGCTTCTGTACTAATGTTTTCGCCATTATCACGGCGGCGAGCTGCATCTAAAACCATACATTTAGCTGCATAAATCTCGGCCTTTGAGTCAGCAAGCATCGCTTGAATCAACTGGAAGTTTGCAATAGGCTGACCAAACTGTTTACGCTCAATCGCATAGTGCAATGCGTCGTTTAACATGCGTTCGGCAACACCCACGCTATAGGCACCAATGTGCAAACGCCCTTTATCAAGCACTTTCATGGCCGTTTTAAAACCGACACCTTCTACGCCACCAATCAATGCAGAAGCAGGCACACGGCAATTTTCAAAAATCACATCACAGGTGTGCGAACCCTTTTGCCCCATTTTTTGGTCAATTTTGCCTAACGTAATGCCTGGTGTATTGGCCTCAACTAAAAAAGCTGAAATGCCACCAGACCCTTTAATTTCAGGATTAGTTCGAGCCATTACAGTGAAAGTTGCAGCATGGGGCGCATTGGTAATAAAACGTTTGGTACCGTTTAACACATAAAAATCACCATCTTTTACTGCACTGGTTTTTAAAGAGGCAGCATCAGAACCAGATTCAGGCTCGGTTAAACAAAATGAACCAATAATTTCGCCACTTGCATAACGCGGTAAATATTTTTGCTTTTGCTCTTCTGTGCCATCAATCAAAATTGCACTTGAGCCAATACCGTTATTGGTACCAATTAAAGAGCGAAAAGCCGGTGAAGTTTGCCCAAGTTCAAATGCAACTCTGACTTCCTCTTCCATGGTGATGCCTAGGCCGCCATACTCTTCGGGAATTGTGAGGCCGAACAAACCAAGCTCACGCATTTGCTGCACAATATCATCTGGAATTTTGTCTTTCTCTACCACTTCGTTTTCACGAGGGATCAATTCATTTTTTACAAAATCTCGAATTGTTGAAAGTAACTGCTCCAACATCCCTTCATCACGGATCATCTGTGATCTCCCTTTTTATGTATTTCCATCGCACCCATCAGCCATCTCCAGCTTGTCTGGATACCATGTTTTAAATCTTGTTTACTGCGGATGTGTTTCATAGTACGAGAACGAAAATACAAATTTCAAGCTTTTTTGAAAATTAATTTCGTTAAACGAAATTTAAAAATACACCATTACGTAATATCAAACACTTAGCTTATTTAATAAATCATAATTGCTCTAATGGGTTAAATAAGACTTGAAATAAATTCCAAAATAAGCATCATAAAAGGAATATAATTTTGATGTGCGAAACAAGGAATTCAAAAATGAGTGTATCAATAGGGAATAATTTCGTAGAAGTCGACTTTTCTATTCAAAAAATAGCAGTTGTTAAAATTAACCGACCTGAAGCAAAAAATGCATTGAATACAGAGGTTCGCAAACAACTAGCGCAAACTTTTACCGAATTAAGTTTTAACGATGAGATCAATGCAGTTGTGCTCACAGGTGGTGAAGAGGTCTTTGCCGCAGGTGCAGATCTAAAAGAAATGGCAACCGCAACTTCTACAGAAATGCTATTGCGTCATACGGAACGTTATTGGAACGCGATTGCTCAGTGCCCTAAACCAGTGATTGCTGCTGTAAATGGTTATGCATTAGGTGGTGGCTGCGAACTTGCAATGCACGCTGACATTATTATTGCAGGTAAAGGCGCAACCTTTGGCCAACCGGAAATTAAGGTTGGTTTAATGCCGGGTGCTGGTGGTACACAACGTTTGTTTCGCGCTGTGGGTAAATTTCATGCCATGCGCATGATTATGACAGGTGCCATGGTGAAAGCAGAAGAAGCTTATACCATCGGTCTTGTTTCACAAGTCACAGAAGATGACCAAACTATTCCAACTGCGATTCAAATGGCGCAAAGCCTAGCAAAAATGCCTCCTATCGCCTTGCAACAAATTAAAGAAGTTGCACTCATGAGTGAAGATGTTCCATTAAATGCTGGCTTAACCCTAGAGCGTAAAGCATTCCAACTGCTGTTCTCTACCGAAGATAAAAATGAAGGCGTTCAAGCTTTTATCGAGAAGCGTAAACCGTCTTATCAAGGTAAATAACTCAAAACCATAATAACAAAGGAATGAATATGACCAGAAAAGTATTAATTAGTGCAGGTGGTTCAGGGATTGGACGATGCATTGCTGAAGCATTTTTAAACAATCATGATGAAGTTTTTGTTTGCGATATTAATGCTAAAAGCCTAGAACAATTTCAACAAGATTATCCAAAGCTGCATATACATGCCTGTGATTTGGCTGATCATGAACAAATTAAACTCATGTTTAGCCAAGCAATTCAGAAACTTGGCGGTATTGATATTTTAGTCAATAACACAGGCATTTCAGGCCCGACCGTTGCAGCAGATGAGCTAAGTTTTGAAAATTGGAATACTGTTATTAATTTAAACCTGAATAGCACTTTTTTAATTACCCAGTTAGCCATTCCCTATTTAAGGAAAGCACAGGCAGGCGTAATTATTAATATGTCATCTATTGCTGGCCGCTTAGGCTATCCATACCGATTAGCCTATTCCACCTCAAAATGGGGACTGATCGGTTTTACCAAAACGCTTTCTATGGAATTTGGTGCAGACAATATTCGAGTAAACGCTATTCTTCCGGGTGCAGTCGATGGTGATCGGGTTCAACGCGTATTACAGGCCCGCGCCGATGTAGCAAATACCTCACTTGAAGAAGTGACTCAAAATGCACTGAAAAATCAGTCGCTCAAATATTTTGTCAATCCAAAGCATATTGCAGATTTATGCCTATTTATAGCGTCAGACAGTGGTCGCTCAATTTCAGGTCAAATCTTACCCATTGACGGTGATAAACAGTGCTTAAGCTAAATTACCCAACCCTATTTTTCCGTTTAATTTCAAATATAGATTAATCATCAGGATGATCGACATGACTTATGATATTAAAAGCATGGCTGTGATTGGTGTCGGTATTATGGGCAGTGGCATTGCTCAAATTGCTGCGCAGTCAGGTCATACCACTTATTTATATGATGCCAAAGCAGGTGCAGCAGAACAGGCCAAAGAAAAACTGGCTGCCACATTTCAAAAGTTAGTCGACAAAAATAAGATTACGTCTGCGCAAGCAGCAGCGGCAAATAACCATTTAGTTGTTGCTCATCAAATTGAAGATTTAAAAAATTGCGACCTGATTGTAGAAGCAATTGTTGAACGCCTCGATATTAAACAAAGCTTGATGCAGCAGCTTGAAGACGTTGTTTCAGATAATACTATTTTAGCCTCAAACACCTCTTCTCTGTCTATTACAGCGATTGCGGCAAACTGCAAAAAACCTGAACGTGTTGTGGGTTATCACTTCTTTAACCCCGTTCCACTCATGAAAGTAGTCGAGGTGATTCGTGGTTTAAAAACTGACCCACTTATTATTGATACCTTAAATGATCTGTCTCGCGCATTTGGTCATCGCCCTGTTGTAGCGAAGGACACCCCTGGATTTATTATTAATCATGCTGGTCGGGCTTATGGAACTGAAGCACTCAAAATTTTAAATGAAAACGTTTGTGACATTAGTGAAATTGACCGAATTTTACGTGACGGCGTTGGTTTTAGAATGGGTCCTTTTGAATTACTTGATTTAACAGGCCTTGATGTTTCTCATCCAGTCATGGAGTCGATTTATCACCAATACTATGAAGAAGCCCGCTACAAACCAAACCCGCTCACCAAACAAATGCTAGATGCCAAACAACTTGGACGTAAAGTTAATCAAGGTTTTTATAACTATGAAACTGGTTCAAAAACAGGTGAACAACCTGTGAAGTTTGTAGAGCGTTTAGCACAATATCCAAAAGTTTGGATCGCTGCCGATTTCTTAGATGATAAAAAACAGCTTGAAGATTATTTAACTCAGCAAAATATTGCCTTAGACACTCATCCTGAACCTCAAACAGATAGTTTATGTTTACTCGCTTGTTACGGTGAAGATACAACTCAAGCGGCTACTCGGATTGGGGTTAATCCTGCGCAAGCTGTTGCTATAGACATGCTTTATGGCATTGCAAAGCATCGAACCTTAATGCCTTCACTTATTACCAAACCTGAATACCGACAAGCCGCGCACTCTATTTTCAATTTAGATGGAAATTTGGTGAGTATGATTAATGAAAGTATTGGCTTTGTTGCACAGCGTGTTTTAGCGATGGTGATTAATCTAGGCTGCGATATTGCCCAGCAAAATGTTGCCACTGTAGATGATATTAATGCCGCGGTACGTCTGGGCTTAGGCTATCCATTTGGCCCAATTGAATGGGGTGATCAAGTCGGCAGCGAAAAAATCTTACTCATTCTGAACCGTATAACAGCACTTACGCATGACCCACGTTACCGCCCTAGCCCATGGTTACAGCGTCGTGTCGCACTTCATTTACCTCTTACTTTTACTCACGAGTCTTGAAAAGGAATTTCTCAATGTTAAATGCATATATTTATGATGGTTTACGTAGTCCATTTGGCCGTCATGCGGGTGAACTTGCCTCAATTCGCCCTGATGATTTAGCCGCAACTGTCATTCAAAAACTACTAGAAAAAACTGGTGTTCCGGGTGCTGATATTGAAGATGTGATTTTAGGCGATACCAACCAAGCGGGTGAAGACAGTCGTAATGTGGCACGAAACGCGCTGTTACTTGCAGGATTACCTGTCACTGTACCGGGCCAGACAGTAAACCGCTTATGTGCTAGTGGGTTAGGTGCGGTCATTGACTCAGCACGCGCTATTACTTGTGGTGAAGGCGAACTCTATATTGCAGGAGGTGTAGAAAGTATGTCTCGCGCACCTTTTGTGATGGGTAAAGCGGAAAGTGCTTATAGCCGTGATGTAAAAATTTATGACACCACAATTGGCTCTCGTTTTCCAAATAAAAAAATTATTGCTCAGTACGGCGGTCATTCAATGCCTGAAACGGGTGATAACGTCGCAGCCGATTTTGGTATTAGTCGTGAGCAAGCAGACTTATTTGCAGCCCAATCACAAGCTAAATATCAAAAAGCCAAAGAAGAAGGATTCTTTGCCGATGAAATTACGCCAATTGAGGTTTTCCAAGGCAAAAAATTGCCACCTAAACTCGTTTCAGAAGATGAACACCCTCGCCCAAGCTCAACTGTTGAAGTACTCACAAAGTTAAAACCACTCTTTGAAGGTGGCGTGGTCACTGCTGGTAATGCCTCAGGTATTAATGATGGTGCAGCAGCCCTGTTGATTGGTTCAGAAGCAGCAGGTCAAAAATATGGCCTAAAACCAATGGCAAAAATCTTGTCAGCAGCAGCAGCTGGTATTGAGCCACGCATTATGGGTGCAGGCCCGATCGAAGCCATTAAAAAAGCCGTTGCTCGTGCTGGGCTTACTTTAGATGACATGGATATTATTGAAATTAATGAAGCCTTTGCTTCACAGGTTTTATCTTGTTTAAAAGGCTTAAATGTTGATTTTAATGACCCGCGTGTGAACCCGAACGGTGGTGCAATTGCTGTGGGTCATCCACTTGGTGCCTCTGGCGCTCGTCTTAGCTTAACAGTAGCCCGTGAGTTAATTCGCCGTAAGAAGAAATATGCCGTGGTGAGTCTCTGTATTGGTGTAGGTCAAGGCCTTGCAATGGTGATTGAAAACGTTTCATAACCATTGAACCAGATATCCATTCATCACAACAGCGCAGTGATGAATGGATTTATTTTGCAGAGCGAAATATAATGGCAAAACTATTGCTTTAATTATATTTGAGGATCGAATGTCTCAAAACACGGAAACTGAAAAACCAATAAATTTTGATGAGATACGTTTAGATCCTATTTCGCATATACATCGGGAAAATAACCCACAATTTATTGCTTCTTTAGCGCGCGGTTTAGAACTTTTAAGATGCTTTTCTGCAAATAATCAGGTGCTCGGTAACCAAGAATTAGCAAAAATGACAGGTTTACCTAAACCGACCATTGCACGTATTACCAATACCCTTGTGTCATTAGGCTATTTAAAACAATTGCCTAACTCAACCAAATACACATTAGACATTGGTGTTTTATCTTTAGGATATGCAGCATTATCTAACATCTCAATTCGTAATATTGCTCATCAATATATGGAAGAATTGAGTCAGTATGTTCAGGCCCCTGTGGCAATGGCAACGCGTGACCGCTTAAATATGGTGTATATCGATGTTGTGCAAATTGAAACAGCCTTAAATATGCGCCGCCCAATTGGTTCGACTTTACCACTGCATAGCAGTTCTATGGGACGAGCATGCTTGGCTGCGACTCCTGAACGTGAGCGCAACTTTCTACTTGATGCGTTGAAACAAAAGAACCCCGAAAACTGGCCAGCTATAAAACGCTCTTTAGAACGAGCTTTCCGTGATTATCAAGATTATGGATATTGTTTGTCTTTAGGCGAGTGGCATAAAGAAGTGAACTCGGTGGCTGTACCTTTGGTCAGCTCCAAACATGGTCTTTATGTTTTTAACTGTGGTGCACCAAGTTTTCATTTAAATCCCGAAAAACTTGAAGGTGAAATTGGACCACGTTTAATCCACATGGTGCACAATATTCAAGATGCCTTGAATGAAACGCACTAATAACCATACTTAAAACAGTCATGGTTGTGTTGATTAAAGTTCCACTTTCATTATGACTATAGGCATGATGAAAAACGCACTCTATACCCCAACCATTATTTTAATGGCAATTGCAGCAGGCATTTGTACAGGCGGAAATTATTTTAGTCAGCCACTTATTCATTCAATTAGTGTAAGCCTAAATTTAACTGAAACAACTACAGCGTGGGTGCCGACTCTAGCCCAAATCACCTACGCATGTGGCTTACTCTTTTTAATGCCATTAGGGGACATAATAGAAAAGCGCAAGCTACTATTTATCTTTATGTTATTGGCTTCAAGTGGATTAATTATTAGCGGTTTTTCTCACAATATTTATCTTTTATTGCTTGGCACCGTCATTACTGGTCTATTTTCAAGTTCAGCCCAACTATTGTTACCGCTTGCTGCAAGTCTGGTTCCGATTCAACAAAGCGGCCGTGTGGTCGGCTTTTTACTGAGCGGACTGATGATGGGTGTTTTACTCGCCCGTTCCCTTTCAGGGCTGATGTCTACGCTTTTCGCTTGGAATATTATTTATCTGGTCAGTGGTTTTCTATTACTTGTTATTGCCTTTATTTTGCATCGTAATATCGGGTTATTTCCACCGACTAAATCTGAAAACTATGTAAAAACTATTCGCTCTTTACCACAGGTTTTTATTCAAAATCGACGGTTAAGAACCAGAACTTATATTGGGGGTTTTACATTTGCTTGTGTGAGTTTAACCTTTACCACCATGTCGTTGCTTCTAGCTCCAGCGCCTTACTTTTTTAGCGACTTTACCATTGGGCTTTTCAGTTTTGTTGGGGTGTTAGGAACATTTGTTGCCAATTTTTCAGGTAAATTTATTGACCAAGGCTATATCCATAAAATTTCGATTTTTTGCGGCATTGGGCTTATTTTAAGTTGGGTTCTGTTTTCACTTTTACCCTACCATTTCGCTTTTTACATTATTGCTTTACTCATTCTTTACGCTTCTCTTTCTGCTGTACATGTCACCAACCAAAGTATTGTATTTAAACTTAATCAAGAATTACGCTCACGGTTTAATGCGATTTATATGACTGGTTACTTTGCTGGCGGGGCTTTAGGCACAACGGCAGGAAGCTACGCTTGGAAACACTTCGGATGGACAGGTGTCTGCATTTTAGGCTTAATTTTTGCCGTTTTATGTCTTTATTATTGTGTGAGTGATGCAAAAAATCAGCACAATTAAAACTTGTGCTGATCTTATTTGAACCACGCTCTATAGTTAATGAAGCTAGGCTAAATCTTATAAAAGCCCTAATAATCGACCACGAATAATGTCTTCTGCATCTTTAACAATTCGGCTAACCAGTTCATCGCATGTCGGAATATCATGAATCAAGCTTGCGACTAAACCGCATGACCATGCACCCGCATTAACATCGCCATCAATCATGACTTTTGGATAAACACCAGCCACTTCTTCAATAATATCTTCAAATTTAATGTTATCGCCTAGCGCTTTTTCTTTTGCCACGATTTTTTCTACTGCCGCATTATTCATGACACGTTCTGTGTTTCGTAATGCCCGCATAATTAAACGCGTATCTAATTCGGTTGCATTCAATATCGCCTGTTTCACATTTGCATGTACAGGAGCTTCCTGAGTTGCAATAAAACGCGTTCCCATATTAATTCCATCGGCTCCCATTGCTAGAGCAGCGGCGAGTGAGCGTCCATCTACCATACCACCTGAGGCAACAAATGGAATTTCTAATGTATCGGCAGCTAAAGGTAATAAAATCATATTTGGCACGTCATCCTCACCAGGATGCCCACCACACTCAAATCCATCTACAGAAACTGCATCGCACCCAATTTGCTGAGCTTTTAAGCTATGTCGAACCGAAGTACATTTGTGAATTACTTTAATACCAGCAGCCTTTAAATATGGCATCACCTGTTCAGGATTACGCCCTGCTGTTTCTACAACCTTGACTCCACCTTTAATAATTGCCTCTACAAAACCCGGATAATCAGGGGTATTCACCGTAGGCAAAAAGGTTAAATTTACCCCAAAAGGCTTATCAGTCATTTCACGGCAACGTGCAATTTCTTTTGCTAGATTTTCAGGTGTACGCTGAGTTAAGCCAGTAATAATACCTAACCCGCCTGCGTTAGAAACCGCAGCAGCAAGCTCTGCAAAACCAACATAATGCATACCACCTTGAATAATTGGATGCTCGATTTCAAATAGTTCTGTAATTTTGGTCTTCATATTCTTTCCACTCACTGTTCTATAGCTAGCTTCTCATTTCCTTAGTAGAGCTAGATGCTTATTTACGCATAAATCCTATCAGCATTTAAAGTAATTTAAGTTAAAAATTCCACAATACAAAATTATATACCACAATATAAAACAAAATAATTGATAACGGAATTATTTTTCGATAGCATTATTTTAATGAGTTTAATTTTTAGACAGAAAGTTATTTAAAGGAATGAATGATGGAGCAGGACAATAAAACTCAAAATGAGCTAAAAACAGGCACAATCCATGAGTGTTTAGATAAACATATACTAACGCTTACCATGAGCAACCCTAGCAAAAAGAATGCAATTAATTATGAAATGTATGCAGCTTTAAGTCAGGCATTAGATCAAGCTGCAACTAATCAAGAGGTTCATGTCGTTGTGCTTGCTGGTGAAGGTTCTTCGTTTACCAGTGGTAATGATGTCAATGCATTTGAAAAACGCGACGCATCAAGTTCAGAACCACCCGCTTCGATTGTGTTTTTAAAAAGCTTAGCAACGTTTCCAAAACCAATTATTGCCAAAGTAAATGGTGTGGCAATTGGTATTGGCAGCACTATGCTGCTACATTGTGACCTTGTATATGCAAGCCAAAACTCTATTTTCCAATTCCCCTTTGTGAATTTGGGACTTGTACCTGAAGCGGGTTCAAGTTACATCTTGCCAAGATTATTGGGCTTTGCTCGAGCTTCGGAAATTATTTTATTAGGTGAAAAATTTTCGGCAGACCAAGCAAAAAATTATGGCTTGGTGAATGAAATATTTGAAGCAACTGAGCTGGATCAAGTAGTTGAAGATGTGGCAATTAAACTTGCTCATAAACCAAGTCAAGCCTTACAACTGAGTAAAAAATTGCTAAGAGATATGCCAATCGATGATCTACTCAATCGTATTGACCATGAGTCGACTATTTTCTCACACTGTTTACAGGGTTCCGAGTTTAAAGAAGCATTAAGTGCTTTCAAAGAAAAAAGAAAACCGAACTTTCACAGCCAAACAGTCTAGATACACCCACTAAAAAGCCAGCATTGAAAATCAAAGCTGGCTTTTTTAAGTGAATCAGATAAGTTTAGCTAATCTCGGTACGAATATTATTCACCATGTGTAAAAGACGCGGTGCAATATCTTCTTCGAGTTTTTCACGGTTCATAATGAAACTTGGACCACCACAGTTGAACACCAGTAAACCATGTTGTTCATGAATAAGAGGAACTGCAACCGAATTGACATCTTTATGCCATTCACCGATTGAGAAACAATATCCAAAATCTTGGTAGTCTTTAAACGCTTTGTCTAGATCACGGTTAATTTTAATCCAGTCTTCTTTGTGCTTGCTACGAATGGCATCAAGTAAAAACTCTCGTTCATCTTCAGGCATTGCCGCTAAACAGGCCCGTCCCATCGAACTTAAATGAATCGGTAAATAAGTTCCGACTTGACGGCGCATGGTCATATTGCCTTTACCTTGTACCACATCAAGATAAATCATATTCAGTCGATCACGTGTTGCCATTGCAACAGCAGCGCCCGCATAGTCTGCCAAATTTTTCATATATGGATGAGCAATAGAGCGAATCGACACGTTAGACAACATGGAATAACCAAATGCAAGAACACCCACTGAAAGCTGGAATTTGCTTGAGTTAGGTACTTGTTTGATATAGCCCAAACGCGACAAGGTATGTGTAAGGCGAGTAATGGTTGGTTTTGGCAAACCTGTCATCTGAGCAAGCTCTTGGTTGCCCAAATGCTGATGCTTCGGCGTAAAACAACGTAATAGCTCTAAACCACGTGCTAATGCAGTAATAAATTGGCGATCATTTTCATCCTGCATGTCTTCAATCGGATGTAATAATTCATGCCTTAATGGCGCTAATAATTTTTCTGTCGGTTCTGCATCAACTGCATCGTTCATTGTCATACCAATCCATATTTTGTTTCGCACTGCGAAAATTATAATCTATTTTTTCTATAAATAGCAAAAGAGCAAACATCCGAGTCTGCATCTAAAAGATAACTTCATTTAACTCATTAAAGCGAAAGATTAAATATTTTATTTTCTGATTTTAAATATAATTTTAACCTTCCGCTTTTAAGCCACTTATCCAATTACACCCTTTTCTTTAAGCTCAGCTAGTTTTTCCGAAGAAACCACTCGACCTAAAACCGCCTGCGTATGTTCACCCAACAACGGAGGAGCTGTTTTGTATTCAACTGGCGTTCTAGAAAGTTTGATTGGTGACCCAATTACCTTCAATTTTTCACGTTGAGGATGGTTCATCTCGACTAACATTTCTCGGGCAATGACTTGCGGCTCTTGAAAAGCTTGTTCCAAGTTATTAATCACACCTACCGGAACTTTAGCCGCATAGATTGCATCTACCCATTCATCAGCCGTTTTAGTTAAAAAATGTGTTTGTAAAATTCCGATAATTTCATCACGATGCTTGATTCGGTCCGCATTTCGGGCAAAACGTGCATCATTTGGTAAATCGGGTAAACCAATACTTCTACAGAGTTGAATAAACTGAGTGTCATTTCCACATGCAATAATAAAATCACGGTCAGAAGCTTTGAACACTTGATAAGGCACAATATTAGCGTGTGCATTGCCATAACGCTTAGGGATATTTCCTGATGAAAGATAGTTCATTCCCTGATTTGCCATTGTAGCAATTTGAACATCAAGCAAAGCCATATCAATGTATTGGCCTAAACCTGTCACATGGCGGTTGAGTAAAGCAGCCTGTATGGCAATCGTAGAATAAAGTCCCGTGGCTAAATCAGAAAATGCGACCCCTACTTTTTGTGGACCACCACCCGGCAAATCATCACGCTCACCCGTGACTGACATAAGCCCGCCCATGCCCTGAATAATAAAGTCATAACCGGGCTCTTCTGCTCTTGGGCCGTTTTGCCCAAAACCTGTAATTGAGCAATACACCAGTTTAGGGTTAATCGTAGATAAAGACTCGTAGTCCAAACCGTATTTTTTTAAAGAACCAGCTTTGTAGTTTTCAATCACGACATCGGTGTTTTGAATGAGGGCTTTAATCAATTCTTGGCCATCAGAACTCGCAATGTCGATAGCAACAGATAATTTATTGCGGTTAGTGGACTGATAATAAGCAGCTTCTTGAGTATCTTGGCCTGAGTCATCTTTCATCCAAGGTGGCCCCCAAGAACGGGTATCATCACCGACTTTCGGTCGTTCAATTTTGATTACTTCTGCGCCTAAATCGGCAAGAATCTGTCCACACCAAGGCCCAGCCAATACCCGACTTAAGTCAAGCACCCGAATTCCATTTAAAGCACCCATCTTCATCCCACTATATTTTGTGACTTATTTCCTATAGGAAAACTTATCCATTTAAAATTTCGCATAGCGATATATATTTTTAATATACACACCTCTTTTTAAAAATCAAACTTTAATTTTCCACTAAAAATAATGATTTTTTATAAGAAAATATAGCTTAAATAAATCAATAAATTAGCTAAAGATAAATCAATAACAAAGTACCGCATTGCGAAATTAATTTTCAAAATATATTGTTTTGCATTCATCCTTTGATTACTATCGCTTCAAATATTGGTGATTTTACGAACATCACATTGATGTTTTTGCATGTAGTAAAAGGACGAGACTATGATTCGAGATCAGGAAACCTTAGATCAACTTGTTGATATGATTCGACAATTTGTTGAAGGTGTATTAATTCCTCATGAGAATGAAGTCGCTGAAACGGATGAAATTCCTCAAGATATTATTGAGCAAATGAAAGCTCTCGGTTTATTTGGTTTAACCATTCCTGAAGAGTACGAAGGTCTTGGACTGACAATGGAAGAAGAGGTCTATGTGGCTTTTGAATTAGGTCGTACCTCTCCTGCTTTTCGCTCTCTGATTGGAACCAATAATGGCATTGGCTCAAGTGGCCTGATTATTGATGGTACTGCAACACAAAAATCATTTTTCTTGCCGCGTTTAGCACGTGGTGAAGTGATTAGTTCTTTTTGCTTAACCGAACCAGATGCGGGTTCTGACGCTGCCTCTTTAAAAACCAGCGCAGTAAAAGACGGTGACTTTTACATTTTAAATGGTACTAAACGCTTTATTACCAATGCTCCTCATGCTGGCGTATTTACAGTCATGGCACGTACAAACTTTGATATTAAAGGTGCTGGTGGCATTTCTGCTTTTATTGTCGATAGCCAAACTCCGGGCATTTTTCTTGGCAAACGCGATAAAAAGATGGGGCAAAAAGGCGCCCATACCTGTGACGTTATTTTTGAAAACTGTCGTATTCCTGGTTCTGCATTGATTGGTGGTGTTGAAGGAGTTGGTTTTAAAACGGCTATGAAAGTGCTGGATAAAGGCCGCTTGCATATTGCGGCTTTGAGTGTTGGAGCAGCAACCCGAATGCTAGATGATTCTTTAAATTACGCCATCGAACGCAAGCAATTTGGACAACCAATTGCTGAATTCCAACTCATTCAAGCCATGCTTGCTGACTCAAAAGCTGAAATTTATGCAGCCAAATGCATGGTCTTAGATGCTGCGCGCCTACGTGATGCAGGAAAAAACGTTAGCACTGAAGCTTCCTGCGCAAAAATGTTTGCAACCGAAATGTGTGGCCGTGTCGCTGATCGCTGCGTACAAATTCACGGCGGTGCGGGCTATATCAGTGAATATGCAATTGAACGTTTTTATCGCGATGTCCGTTTGTTCCGTCTTTATGAAGGTACGACCCAAATTCAACAAATGATTATTGCCCGAAACATGATTCGCGCTGTGTCTTAATCAAATTTTAAGCACTTTAAAACGACTTGAAGTGCTTTCAATCAAATGTAGGTAATGGATTATGGCTACAAATTACAAAGAAGGTCTTTCTCGTATACAGCCTCATACGTGGAAAATAGCATTTATTTTTGCATTTCTAGCACTATTGGTAGATGGAGCAGATTTGATGCTGCTGTCTTATAGCTTAAATAGTATTAAGGCAGATTTTGGATTAAGTTCAGTACAAGCA
The DNA here is from genome assembly GCF_016106645.1 of Acinetobacter sp. ACIN00229. Classification (NCBI taxonomy): domain Bacteria; kingdom Pseudomonadati; phylum Pseudomonadota; class Gammaproteobacteria; order Moraxellales; family Moraxellaceae; genus Acinetobacter; species Acinetobacter sp. ACIN00229. The sequence goes on along the minus strand of NZ_JADWOM010000008.1, from coordinate 64,860 downwards.
GGTATGCTCGGCAGTTTTACATTGGCAGGTATGGCTGTTGGTGGAATTTTTGGGGGATGGGCGTGCGATAAATTTGGTCGCGTCCGCATTGTTGTTATTTCTATTTTAATTTTCTCACTCCTCACCTGTGGCTTAGGTTTTACCCAGAGCTTTCTTCAATTTGGTATTTTAAGATTTTTTGCATCACTGGGTTTGGGTTCACTTTATATTGCTTGTAATACCCTCATGGCAGAATATGTACCAACACGTTTCCGCACCACGGTACTAGGCACGCTACAAGCGGGCTGGACCGTAGGGTATATTGTTGCGACTTTGCTTGCAGGTTGGATTATTCCTGATCATGGCTGGCGCATGCTGTTTTATGTTGCGATTATTCCCGTCATTATTGCTGTTCTCATGCATATTTTGGTACCTGAACCAGAAGCATGGCAAAAGTCTCGACTACAACAACCTGTTGTGGCTCAGAATGTTCAAAAAACCTCGGCATTTAAGCTTATTTTCCAAGATAAACGAAACCGTAATATGTTTATCTTATGGGCGTTAACGGCGGGCTTTTTACAGTTTGGCTACTATGGCGTAAATAACTGGATGCCGTCATACCTTGAAAGTGAACTGGGTATGAAATTTAAGGAAATGACTGCCTATATGGTAGGTACATATACCGCTATGATTTTAGGTAAAGTCCTTGCGGGCATGATGGCAGATAAATTAGGACGTCGTTTTACCTATGCTTTTGGTGCAATCGGTACTGCTATTTTCCTACCACTCATCGTTTTTTATAACTCACCAAGCAATATTCTATATTTACTGGTCACCTTTGGTTTCCTCTACGGCATCCCGTATGGCGTAAATGCAACCTATATGACCGAAAGTTTTGCGACAGCAATTCGGGGTACAGCCATTGGTGGCGCTTATAATGTCGGACGTTTAGGCGCTGCATTAGCCCCTGCAACGATCGGTTTCTTAGCCTCTGGCGGGTCTATTGGTTTAGGTTTTGTCGTCATGGGTGCAGCTTATCTGATTTGTGGTGTGATTCCAGCCCTATTCATTAAAGAAAAATTATATGACCCTCAAAAGTCATAAAAAGATCTATCACATAGGTCATAGGCCTATATGGTTGATAGTTCTAACCATTTAAACAAGTGTTTTAGATGGTTAGCAGGAAATAAGGAATCTACTCATTAAAGTTACTCCTTATTTCCATATATGTAGAGTTTATTACTCTTCATTTTAATTTTTTAGGTAAGCTTAGCTCCCAAGGGAGCTAAGCTTAAAAATATATAGACCTAAACTTGGTTTAAGGTCGCTCACCCTGCCCCAAACGGTGTTCAATATCATCGAGTACATTTGGCAGGTCAGCGACACTATCAATCACATAGTGAGCGCCCGATGCATTCATTTTTCGATAGGCCTTATCTTTTAGAACAATCCGTTCATCAGCCGATAATGCGCTCCACTCTTCATAGCTTAAACCGACTTCGTTACCACTAATCGCAAGCCCCACCGTCCAGCATCCCGCATTTAAACCTTCATCTATACCCACCACGGTGTCATCCACTTTTACAACAGTTTTGATGTCAGATACATCAAGTTGAATTAAGTTCTTCCATAACATTTCAGGATATGGACGACCAAATTTCACATCGCTGGCAGTAACAATACAGTCTGGTCGATAGCCTTGATCGGCAGCATCTCTGACCAATCGCCCAATCATCATGGATGCATAGCCCGTGTTACTACCAATTTTTGCGCCACGCTTTTTAATATTTTCAAAAGTCGCCAATGCACCCGGAATTAAAGCCGAACATGTTGGAATCGAATCTAATTGATACGGAATAAAGTCTTTATATAAACGGTCAATATCCGCTTCAGTTGCAGCTTGCCCATATACTTCCTGCCATGCAGCCGCTACACGTGGCATTTTTAAAACAGCCGCAATATGGTCGCGTTTTTCCAAACCCATTGGAGCACGCGCTTCTTCAACCGTAATTTCAACTTTATTGTCTTTAAATAACGCCATAAAAGCTAAAATTGGTGCACGTGAGCCAAAATCTACAGTGGTGCCAGCCCAGTCAAAAACAACAGCCTGAATTTGTGTATTATTGGTCGTCATGGTGTATTTCCTTTAATTCAAATATTTTAATAAAAGTTATGCTTTTACAGCTTGCTGTAGGTGGCTTTTGCAGTAACTCGCAATCGCAGCAAGAAGTCCTTCAATGTCATGAATATAAACTTCGCCAATATTGCCAATACGGAAGCAGTTGAGATCGGTGACTTTGCCCGGATAGATCACATAGCCTGATTTTTTTAACGTTTCATAAAATGACTGAAAGCTAAATGACTTGGCTGTTGGGTAAAGGAATGTGGTAATGATGGGTGATTGGGGTGCTTTATTGCCTAATACCAATTCAAAGCCTAGTTGTTGCATACCTTTAGATAAGGTTTGTTGGTTCTGTAAATAACGTTGATAACGTGCAGCAACACCGCCTTCTGCCTCAAGCTCAAGTAATGCTTGATAAAATGCACGTACCACATGGGTTGGCGAGGTAAAACGCCATTTACCGTTATGCTGCTCCATCGTGTTCCACTGATCATACAAATTGAGGCTGACCGAACGTGCCAAGCCTTTACATGCTTCTAGGCAATCACGCTTCGCTAAAATAAAGCCAAAGCCCGGAACACCTTGAATACATTTATTTGCACTTGAAATCAGGAAATCAATTTCCAGCTCAGCCATATCCATGGGCACACCACCAAATGAACTCATAGCATCTACAATCCAGATTTTTCCTGCTGCTTTAACTAAACGGCCAATGTCTTGAATCGGGTTTAAAATTCCTGTGGTGGTTTCACAGTGCACACAAGCAACATGGCTAATGTTTTGGTCTTGTAAAACACTCTCAATTTCTTGTAAATCTGGTGACTGGGTTTCTAAATAGTTCAGTTCTACAACTTCAATATTTAAGCAACGCGCCATTTGCACCATGCGTGCACTGTATGCGCCGTTATTAATGATCAAGATTTTGCCATCACGCGGAATAGCTGACCCAAGTACGGACTCCACGGCAAAACTACCACTGCCTTGCATTAATACAGCCGTATATTTTTCAGGTTGGCTGGTTGCTAAGTTGACTAGACGAGAGCGAATATCTTGTACCAGCGAGTTGTATTCTTGGTCCCAAGTACACCAATCTTTTTGCATCGCACGGCGTACTGTCGCCGATGTTGATAACGGACCTGGCGTTAGAAGCAAATATTTGTTCTCTAACTCCATATCGAGTTGTGGTTGCATGTTCATAATGTTGCTCATCTTGTTCGCGTTAATTTCAATATACATCAATCTGGTTTAAACCAGATTACAAACTAATAAATATTTTGTGTTAAAACTTCTTTCATAAATCCGGCCCCCGTAGTCATGCCTTTACCGGCAATTGCACTCACCAGAAAGATGTTTTTTTCAGCTTCAGTGATACAGGCCAACTCATGTTCATGGGTCAGGTAATAACCATTCCAACGTTTTTGAATTGGCGGTAAAGTCAGCCCTAATTTTTCGTGGCAGTACGTTTGAATAAACTCATTAATCTCTTCACGCTGCTCAAACTGAGGCGCTTCATTAATCGAATGATATTCGTGGCTATCACCTACGATCAGTTCACCAAATTCATTTTGTTTAATCAGAATATGAATGCCGAATTCTTGAATGAAACCCTGCTGTGACGCTTTAACCAACTCAGCATGACTTGGGCAAATTTCAAAAGCTGGATAACGTGAGATAGATAAGCCTGAATAAAGAGAAGCATTTAATTTTTGTTGAAATGGTTGAGTCAGTGCCATTTGTAAGCCACAACGTTTCAGGTTCAAGCTTTGTAAGAGATCTGGATATAAAACATCGATGATTTCACCGTGACAGATCAAAACTTTATTTGCCTGATAAGTCACTCCACTTGCCAAACGAACGTGACAGCTTCCATGCTGATATTGAGTTTGAACAACACAAGCATTGGTATAAATTTCTACACCTTTTCTTTCGGCATATGCCAATAGTCTCTGCCCAATCACATGCGGTTCGACCGAATAGTCTTCTTCGAAAACCAAACCGCCTTGAAACTGCTGCTCGGGGTTCAAATAGGAAAATTGGGTGACCAGCTCATCATGACTTCGTAAATGCACAGGTATTTGATAATTATTTACACGCTCGGCAAACTCATTTAAAACCTGCCATTCAAGTGCTGTATTGGCGAGATAGATACCTTGCCTTTGAGCAAATGAAATATCAGTTTCAGCTTGAATACGTTGGTAAAAAGAACGCGTTTCAAGCGCGTACTTTCGCCACTGTTGCTCTGGATGGGTTAATGTCGATGTTCCGACCATGCCAAAATTACGACGAGTTGCGCCTACAGGCTTGGCATTTTTCTCGAATATACAAACTTTTAAGCCTTGCTCTTGTGCCTGTATGGCAGCAGACAAACCTAAAATACCGGCACCGACAACAATTAAATCAAACTGTGTGTTATTCATAAGACTTCCAATTTGCGAAATTTAGGATGAACAAACCCTTGCCTTGTTGAACAAAGCATTTCGTTTCAGTCGGTTAAATAAAAATTGTGTTTAGCTAAAACTTAATGAGAACTTTCACGCCATTGCTGACTTCTTGCCATAATTTTTCGGGTAAATAACCAATGAATGAGTTTTACAACACATGAAGTGGTCAAAATCAAAATACTCATGGCAACAGCAGCAACCGTGTCTCCTGCATCATCCATATTTAAAACAGCTACCGCAGCTAAACTGGTGTCTGGTGAATAGAGGAAAATGGCAGCCGATACAGTGGTCATTGCATTCACAAAAACATAGACCGACACATCGCATAGCGCTGGAAAACACATAGGCAAATAGACTTTCCAAAAGGTTTTCCACTTCGATGTTCCTAAAGTTTGTGCTGCTTGATCGAGCTGTATCGGAATCTGTTTAAGCGCATTGATTAAAGTGAGATGTGGCACAGTGTAATAATGCACAATGGTTGAAATCACCAAAATAGTCATGGTTCCATACAGCACATTTAACGGGTTACTCTGCTGGTTAAAAAACAAAATGTAGGCAATACCTAGAACCAATCCCGGCACAGCGAGTGGCAGTAAAACTAAAGCTTGCACATAGTTTTTAATCAGTGGATGTGCCTTAAAACGTTCGGTTAATAGCGCCACCATAAAAATCAGTGCCGTTCCAAAAACTGTACTAAAGAGTGCCATGCGAACCGAGTTGAAGTACGCTGCCCAACCGCCGCCATCGACATATTCAAAACTGTAATGTGCCAAGGTCAAAGACAAATCGTATGGCCAAGACTGTATAAATGAAGCCAACACTGCCGTAAAGATAATCAGTAAAATCGCACCTGAAACTAAACCACAAAATAAGCTCAGAACGGCTTCAAGTTTTTTATTCGATGTCGCAATATAAGGTTTAGCCTGAAAAGCTTGAAAACGTGCATGGCGTTTGCTTTGAATACGATCGAAAATAAAGACGAACACTGCTGGTAGCAATAACAAGATGGAAATTACCGCACCCATGCTCATATTTTGCTGACCAATAATCTGTTTATAAACATCAAGCGCCATCATATTAAATGAACCGCCAATGACTTTTGGAATCCCAAAATCGGTCAGTACATAAATAAAAGCCACTAAACTTGCGCTGATGAGTCCATAACGAATTGCAGGTAGCGTGACGTGGTAATGGGTCTTCCAGATATTTTTGCCGAGCGACAAAGATGCTTCAATTAAACGCTGATCGACGCTGCGAAAAGACACCATCATCAACATCAAAATTGCTGGAAATAGCCAAAAGCAGTAACTGATTAAAATACCGATTGGGCCATAAATTTGTATATCGCCCAGTAAAGGTTTAAACACACCTTGCTTACCAAACAAATAAACCAATGCCAAAGAAGGCAAAAGTGAAGGCGCTAAAATGGGTAAAAAAGCTACAAGTTTAAAGAAGCCTTTTCCTTTCATATTGACGTTGGTCAGGGCAAAAGCATAAATACTGGCAAGAAATACTGTAATGACAGTAGCAGCACAAGCGACCCACACCGAGTTAAATACAGAGCTGAGTAATGCGGGGCTTGCAAAATAATGATAAAAATTTTCAAGGCCAACAAATTGCTGATTTTCATCAAAAAATGCAGTTTCAAACAGCATCATTAAAGGAGTAATAATTGCTAAAGTCAAAGCGATTGCGACGGTAGCTAAAGCAATATTTGATCTTAATGAATATTCAGTTTTTCGACGCGGCTGTGTTTTTAAAACCGCTGAAGCAGCTTCATTTAACATAGTGCGTACCCTTGTTCGTCAAAGACATGAATGAGCTGATTAGGCACTTTTATAAACATCAGTTCTTGCAAAGTTTTGAACTTGGTTTTTTCAATTTCAATTTGCAAAAGGTGCTTTGCCTGCTCAATTCCATCGATATAAATAGCGCAAAATAAACGGCGTTTTGCGCCTAAAAATTCAGTGCTTAATACTTTAACTGGTAAATACAACGACTCTTTATCACTGCCAAAAGCATCAACCAACTCGACAGCTTCCGGTCTAAAACCAATGTTGTAGCTTTGCCCAGCTTTAAGTTTTTGCTGCTCCAAATTTAAAGGAATAAAACCTAAAACCTCGAGCTGATTGGCGACTGAACAAGTGGCAGTTAAAAAGTTCATGGTGCCAATAAACTTGGCAACGAATTGGGTTTGTGGCTTGTAATAAATATTGTGCGGTGTATCAATTTGCTCAATGACACCATGATTCATGACTACAACACGGTCAGAAATGCTTAATGCTTCTTCTTGGTCGTGCGTGACCATAATGGTTGGCAAATTAAGCTGTGATTGGATCGAACGGATCTTTTGTCTTAGGTTTAGACGTACCTGCGCATCAAGTGCAGACAAGGGTTCATCGAGCAGTAAAATATCAGGCTTCGGTGCAATTGCCCGAGCCAGCGCAACACGTTGCTGCTGCCCGCCTGACAATTGATTTGGATATTTTTTAGCAATATCGGGTAATTCAATCAGTTCTAATAACTGCTGAACCCTTTGGCTACGCTGTGCGTTATCCCACTTTTTTTTGTCTAAGCCAAATGCAATATTTTCTTCTACATTTAAGTTTGGAAATAACGCATAGTTCTGAAACACAATGCCACAGTGACGCTTTTCAGCACTCAACAAGGTAATGTCTGTGCCCTTTTTTATGACTTTGCCATAATCAGGTTTTTCTAGACCCGCAATAATGCGTAGCAAAGTGGTTTTACCGCACCCTGAAGGCCCCAAAAAACTCACGAACTCGCCAGCGTTCAGGTCTAAATTAATATGACTTAGGACCTGAAAATGTTGGAACTTTTTTTGGATATCCACCACCTCTAAAACCGAAGGACCATGTTCAGGATATTTATAAGTCGTTAATGTTGACAATAAATGCCCTGCTAACTCGCCCTTTTGGTTTTGACCCAGCAGCGATGAGTGCAATGAAGAAGGTATTTGCATAATGAGGCCCTTATCCAAAAGATCACTTTTCAAAACGCTTTGACCATTCAGCCAAAATACGTTCACGCTGCTCGGCCGCCCAATAAAAATCATTTTTTACGAGCATTTGAGGAAGGTTTTTGGGGAAGCTCATCGTCGTATTTTCAATGCCTTTATAGGCCACCATTGAAAAGTTATGGGCATAGGCTTCATTTGCTGCCTTGCTTACCGACCAATTGATAAATTTCTGTGCACTATTTAATTTCTTGGTTCCTTTCACAATTGCTGAGGCTTCCATTTCCCAGCCTAAACCTTCAGTTGGATAAACCACTTCTAAAGGTGCGCCTTCTGCTTTTAATTTAAATGCTGGATACCCAAAAGAAATTCCAATTGGGATTTCGCCCTGTGCAGCCATTTTGCAAGGTTTTGAACCAGAGTGAGGATATTGTGAAATGTTTTTATTTAAAGCCTGCATATAGTCCCATGCCTGCTTTTCACCCCAGATCTGCATCCAAGCCGTGACATCTAAATACCCTGTTCCACTCGAGGCCGGATTTGGCATCACAATCAGGTTTTTATAAATCGGGTTGGTTAAATCTTTCCAAGTTTTTGGAATCGGTAATTTACGTTTTTCTAATTCGACTTTATTGACACAAATTGCAGATTCCCATGCGTCCATACCCGTCCAAGTCGGTACAGGTTTTTGACTTACAAATTCCGGTTTTAAATTTTGAATGCCTTCAGGTTTAAAAGGCTTAAGCATGTCTTTCTTTTCCATGACCAGCAAACTGGTTAAAGCCACACCAAAAACCACATCCGCTTGAGGATTCTTCTGCTCTGCCAAAAGTTTAGCGGTAATCACACCTGTTGAATCACGTACCCATTTTACTTTGAGTTCTGGGTAAGCTTTATGTAGTTCTTCTTGGTACTGTTTAAGCTGGTCGGCTTCCACTGCCGTATAGACTGTAATTTCTTCTGAGTTTTTTGATGTTGCCGATGAACATCCCATTTGAATAGCGACCACCACACCTAAAACTGATGCAGTGCCGAGTTTAATTGTCTGTTGAACATACTGTTTCATCTGCAAACCATCGAATGCAATTATTTGATGATCGTATTTCAACAGCTTTATATGACAGTTTGATTAATCTGGTTTAAACCAGATTTTATTTTTATGCTCGCGCTTCGAAATGCAAATCTAAAACATCGTGTAGCCAATATTCTTGGTCAACATCGGTAATCACACCTTCTTCATTTCTGTTACTACGACAAATATATAAACCAAGCGCGCCCACATTGACATGCAGTGCTTTGGCCTGCTGTTCCGATAAAGCCGTTGGATACAGGTTAATGTCGGCTCTGGTGATATGGCACTTATATTGATTTGCCATGAGTAAAGTAATGGATTGCTTGAGATCATGAGTTAAAAACTCGGGAAAAAGCTCGGCATTCACCCGTAAATGCTCAACCAAAACAGGGCGACCATTAATACAACGACGTCGCCAAACTGAATAAATCGGATGCCCTTTTTCAACTTTTAAATGCTTGGCATCCCAAGAAGTGGCTGTGGTTAGCTCACTCGAAATCACTTCTGTAGAAGGTTCATAGCCTTGTTCAATCACAAACTGGTTAAAGTTTTTGGTCGATTGCGGGTGATAAATAATGCGAGGAGAACGAACATACCAACCACGACGGTCCAAGCGATAAATCAAGCCATCAGTTTCCAAAGCCAGTAAAGCTTCACGTGCAGCCACACGAGTGGTTTGGAACTGTTCAGACAGCACTCTTTCTGATGGAAGTTTTGCGTGGGCTTCTAATACACCAGATTCAATATCATGGGCAATTGCATCGCGAATAGGAATATATTTAGGTATGCGTGCTTGGTCCTGTTCCATACAAACTTAGAATTTATAAATAAAGAAATTAATAGCAATATACTGAAAAAATGTGACAAAAGCTTTTATTAATGCTGATCTTTTAAGCAAAACAATCTCTTAGTCGATTTCTTTCCTCTGAATTTTTATATAAAAAAAGGACATTTTCATGCCCTTTTTATTTTTACCTAACCTTTAACTGGCGTGCTTAAAACTATCAATTTGCTTAATCTCATAAGGCAAACCGACATAGTTTTCAGCCAATGTAGTTTTACCTGCAATTGAACCAAGTACATAACTTAACTCGGCTTGTTTAATTTTATGATCAAACTCACTTTCAGTTTCAAAGCGATGCAATAAATGAGTCATCCACCAAGAAAAACGCTCCGCTTTCCATACACGTTGTAGGCATTTTTCAGAATATTGATCAATACCTTGTTCTGAACCTTCAACATAATATTCAACAAGTGCACTTGATAAATAAGCAATATCAGACGCAGCGAGATTTAGGCCTTTTGCTCCAGTCGGCGGAACAATATGCGCAGCATCCCCAGCTAAAAATAGTTTGCCGAAGCGCATTGGCTCGGTCACAAAGCTACGTAACGGCGCGATACTTTTTTCAATAGAAGGTCCTGTCACTAGCTTTTCACGGCTTTCAGGATCTAGGCGATTTTTCAACTCATCCCAAAACTTTTCATCTGACCAGTCTTCTACGTGATCTGTTAAAGGGACTTGTAAATAATAACGGCTACGTGTTTCAGAACGCATACTACATAAAGCAAATCCGCGCTCTGACTGTACGTAAATCAGTTCATCGGCTACAGGTGGGACATCGGCCAATACCCCTAACCAGCCAAACGGATAAACTTTTTCAAAGGTCTTAATTTTATCTTCTGGCACGCTGGCACGGCAGACACCATGGTAGCCATCACACCCTGCTATAAAGTCACACCGAATTTGAAAAGATTTACCTTGGTACTCAAACTCAACTTTTGGTGCAGTGTAAAAATCTTTCACTTGTACATTTTGAGCTTCATAAAATGAAGTGAGCTGCTCTGCTTCACGCGCAGTCATTAAATCTTTGGTGACTTCGGTCTGACCATATACAGTCACTTGTTTACCACCTGTGAGTGCGGCTAAATCAACTCGATGCAATTCACCATTGGTTAAGATTTCAATACCTGAATGTGGTAATCCTTTGTCTTTTAGGTTTTGGTCAACGCCTGCTTGTTTCAGTAAGTCGACCGAAACTTGCTCTAAAATTCCTGCACGAATCCGTGAAGCCACATATTCAGCACTACGTTGCTCAACAATAATATGGTCGATGCCAGCTTTATATAGAAGTTGCCCAAGCAATAATCCTGCTGGTCCAGAACCAATAATTGCAACCTGTGTCTTTAAAATGTCCATAACTTCATCCTTGTTTCATCCTGACTTTTAAATTACTGGCTTTAAGTTTTGTGCACTATGTATCCAAGACGAAAATAACCGTTTATCATTTAGTTTGTCCGAATAGCGGACAGAAACAACCAAAATAACAGGAATGAAAGGATGCCTTCTCTCGATGCTTTTTTAGAGCACCCAAACTCGCATGAGAAAATTCGTCAAGAAGACTACATTGCAGGATTAGCAAAAGGCTTAGCTTTACTTGAAGCTTTTGGAACAGATCGGCAACGGCTTAACGTCACTCAAGTGGCTGAACGAACTGGTATTAGTCGTACCGCGGCAAGGCGGTATTTGAAAACTTTAAAATATTTAGGCTATTTAGAAACCGATGAACATTACTTTTGGCTCACTCATCGCGTGCTGCGCTTTTCGAGTTCTTATTTAAGCTCTGCCCACCTGCCTAAAGTTGCTCAATCCTTTTTAAATCTTTTATGTGCGCAGACGTCTCTGACTTTTTCGATTGTAGTTTTGGATGATAACGAAGTGGTGCCGATTGCCCGTAGTTATTTACCGCAGCAAGATAACTTACGTGTCAGCCCTTATGGCATGCATTTAGGAAACCGACTGCCTGCCCATGCAACTTCGACAGGTAAAGTATTGCTGGCAGCACTGCCCGAAGAAGCTCAGCATGCATGGGTAAAGACTTATGGTTTAAAACGCTTAACCCCTTTTACCATTGTAGATGAGTCAAAGTTTTTTGAAGTGCTTAAGGGCATTTCGTTATCAGATTATTGTCTTTCTAAAGAAGAACATGAGCTTGGTGTGATCGCGATTGCAGTGCCTGTATTTAACGCGCAAGGTCAAGCCATAGCAGCGCTTAACTGCATGTCTCAAACTAACCGTGTACAAGAAGATTATTTGGTTCAGCAAATTTTGCCATTGCTGCGCAACACGGCAAATGAACTTAGAAATGTGATTTAAATAGATTTAGAAACTCTTGTTATCAATTAGAGGAACAAGAGTTTCAACCCATAATTTAAATAGCTAATTCTTTGACTTGCTGGCTTGCCAGATCCAATGCATTGCTGCGATAGGCTTGCATGTCTAAGCCTTCTGCATAGATAAAATCGACGTCATGAATGCCCATTAACCCTAACACCGCTCTGAGATAAGGCGTGACTGCCTCAGTTTCTTGGCCGACATGAATACCGCCTCGACTACTTACGATCACAGCTTTTACCCCTTCCACCAAACCTTGAGGATAAGTTTCGGTATAGCAGAATGTTTGTCTTGCGCGTGCCACCAAGTCAAACCAGTTTTTGAGCTGAGTCGGTACATTTAAATTGTACATCGGTGCGCCAATGATCAATAAATCAGCACTTTTTAATTCAGCAATCAATTCATCAGACAAAGCAACAATCTGTTGAATGTCTTGATTGTTATTTTCAGCCCCACGCAGCGCTTGGAAAATTTCCAAATCTAATACAGGCAGATTCATTTCCGCTAAATTGCGTATGGTGATGTCATCTTGCAAACCTTGGCCTTTACGGTGCTCAAGCATTACATCAATCAGGCGATTAGTCTGTGAACCCTCACCCATAATGCTGGATTTTAATACCAATATTTTAGCCATGACCATCTCCACGTTTTCGATGAAACCATATTAACTCCACAACAAATTCAACAGTGGTGATATTATTTCTTTATATTGGTTCCTTTTAGGCAACAATCATGCAACATGAGCTAAGTGCAATTTCTATATTTGTGACTGTGGTTGAAGCTGGAAGTTTTGTAAAAGCTGCCGAGCAATTGCATTTAACCCGCTCAGCCATAAGTAAAAATATTGCTCGCCTTGAAGATCAGCTTGGTGTTGCTTTATTTAAAAGAACAACACGTTCGCTTAGTATGACTGACGAAGGTGCTTTGTTTTATGAGCATAGCCGCCGAGCGTTAAGTGAAATACAAAATGCAGCGGCTTTATTAGACCAAGGGAAAATTAACGCAACAGGTCGTTTACGAATGTCTGTGCCAGTGCTGTTCGGGCAACTCTTTGCAGCCCCACTCATGGTTAAATTTGCTCAACAGCATTCGGACTTACAGCTAGAAATTTCATTTAATGATCGAACTGTAGACTTGGTTGAAGAAGGTTTTGATTTATGCATCCGAATCGGAACGTTACCTGACACCACGCAGTTGGTTGCCAAACTCATTGGTCAGCATCGAATGCTACTTTGTGCCTCACCTGACTATTTAAATGAATCAGGTCCCCTAGAACATATTGAAGACTTAGACCACCACGCCACAATTGCCGATCCGCATTTTGGTCAAATAAAAAAATGGCAACTTCAACAGGAAAATAGCGAGACTTTATTTTTTAAACCCAAAGCAAAGCTTCTTTTAAATGACTTGCAGGCCATTAAAAATGCAGCGCTTGCTGGAGCTGGTATCGCTTGGTTACCCGACTGGCTTATTCAAAATGAATTACAGGATGGTAAGCTGGTTCAAGTGTTAGAAACCATGTCGAGCATTGCTTTTCCGATTCATTTGGTATGGCCTACGCTGCCTTTTATGCCACTGAAAACCCGCCTTGCAATCGATTATTTGGCGCAGCACTTACCCACCGAACTGAACAAACAAGTTTAAAGTAAATAAGGCCTTGTCCATTTCATCAAGGTTTTTTTTAATACACGAAGCCAAAGTTTATTGCTTATATTCAAACGCTTTGACCTTCTATTTAGCATTAAGAAAACAATCCAGCACCTTTTCCCGATCGACTGCCCCATCTGAGCTTAAAAGCTGAATGATTGTGCCTTCAATCATATATAAAAATAGTTTTGCATCCTGAAAAGTCGCATCATTTTTTAGTTTTATAAGCTGGCTATAAATTTCATTGATGAGCCATGTTCGATATCTCACCGCGATTTGATAGGCTTTTGGATAACTCAGTTTCGTTTCAAAAATAGCTTTAAATAATAAGTAGTACATCCCCTCTACATCGGTGTGTAAAAGATAAAGCGCCTTAAGTTTATCTCTAGCACTGGTGTGGTTGGTGTATTCAGCAATGGAAACCACTTTTTCTTTTAATCGTTCTTTTTGTACGATTAGACAGATTTCAATAAATCGCTCTTTCGAGTGGAAATAGTTATAAAAAGTCGCTTTGGGGATTTTGGACTCTTTTACGATTCTATCGACCCCAACAGTATGAAACCCAAAATGGTGAAATAAATAAATCGACTTATTTACGACTTGTATGGCACGTGTTGGGAGAACTAAATTTGGCATGGTTTTACCGTTATAAAAAATTATTGTTGTTTCTAAATGAGATACTTTTTTGGGAGAAAAAAAGGCACAGCAAAGCCCGTAAGACTGTGCGTGGCACATCTCAAATTTGTTATTGCTAAGTTTTAAGTAAAAAATGACTTAAAGCCTGAAAACCTTAGGGCAATCAAGCTGCTTTAGTTTTTTAAGCTGTGTCGTTATAACTTTTGGCAAAGGTTGCCAAGAAATAATGGATGTGCAAAGCCAACTCCTTTTTATTGGGAGTTCTGCCGACATGAATAGAAATTATGGTGGCAGAACGAAAGAGGGTTGACAGACTGGTGAAAGATATAACCAGCACACCCGAAGGTGTCCCTCTCCCGTCCTACCGCTACGGGAGGAGACTAGGAGTTTACACATAAGAGTATCCCTCAGACGGAATAACTCTGATGCGATCTTTCATTCAGCCTGTCAAAGCCGGCTGGCAATGTGGCCAGCAGGCAAAGGATAGTGCCCAACCCTATTGCAGTCAAGCACGCAAAATGCCATTTGTTTTAAATTAAATCATTAAAAAAGTAAGGCTAAATAATTAAAATTTATTGTTAAATTGGGATTGAAAATTAAAGTAAATATTTGAGCTTAGGTTTTAATAAATGACCGTTAGCTTCTCTTTTTATTAGAAGTTCTGCCAAAACATAAGATTTATGGTGGCAAAACGAAGGAGGGGTCGCGGACTGGCCTTAAGACTCCAGCACACCCAAAGGTGTCCCTCACTCGTCCTACCATTACGGAAAGAGACAAGGAGCTTACATATCTATTTTTACTTATTCAATGTTCTTTAACTCCATTAAGGCCTATAGCAAACTTGCCACTTATTAATGTTATGTTATAACATAACATTAATATCACAGTATAAGCCGCTAATAAATGAACCTTGTTCTCCCAGATATCTCTGCCGAGCCAACTTTACCAAATGCCTATAGCCACCGCCTTGATTGGGTCGGCATGGAAAACATTGCATTACCCGTTCGAATTGAAAATACCTTATGCCCAAGTCACGTAAATGCTTATGTCAGTCTGGATGACCCTTTAGCAAAAGGCATTCATATGTCGCGTCTATACACACGACTTTTAGAGTTAACATCACTCGAAAATATAAATATGCCTGATTTAAAATTAGTTTTAGAGGACTTTTTAGACAGCCATCAAGATTTATCGCAGCATGCCAAAATTGAAATTCACAGTAAACTTTATATCGAGCGACCAGCCTTAGTCAGCAAGCTTTCAGGGTGGAAAAGCTATCCTTTTGTTTTATCATGCCAACTTTCTAATCATCAATTTGAGGCAAAATTACAAGTCGAGATCCCCTATTCTTCAACCTGCCCATGCTCTGCGGCACTTTCAAGAAATATTATTCAACAACGGTTTGAGTCGGCCTTACAAAACCAAGAAATTCGACTTGACCAACAAGACATTATGAACTGGTTAAATACCACAGATGCAATTGCAGCAACGCCCCATAGCCAAAGAAGTTTTGCCCTCCTTCAATTTAAATTAGATCAAAATCTTCAAAACATTCCACTCATCGAGTTTATAAACCGAGCTGAACTGGCATTAATGACTCCTGTGCAAACTGCCGTGAAGCGTATTGATGAACAGGCATTTGCGGTTGCCAACGGTCAAAATCTAATGTTCTGCGAAGACGCATTAAGACGCCTGTATGGCTCATTTATACATCACAAAAATATTCATGGTTTCAAATTTAAAGTGACTCATGCAGAAAGCCTGCATGCGCATGATGCTGTGGCAAAAGGGTCATGGCAATGGTAGGACATTTTATATATGACTGAAACTGATCAAGATTTTTACAAAAATGACTTTTGTTTGTCACAAATTAAATAGTTTCAACTTACTACCCTTAACATCCCAACTTAAATAAACAGATTTAAACGGTACTCCAATGCTACGTAAAAATCCATCTGGCCATCTCCCTGTTATTGATCAATCAGCTTATGTCGATCAGACCGCTATTATTTGCGGCAAAGTCATTGTTCATGCCAATGTGTTTATTGGCCCTTATGCGGTGATTCGTGCAGATGAAACCGACGAAAATGGAGAGATGGAACCTATCATTATTGGTTCAAATTCCAACATTCAAGATGGTGTTGTGATTCACTCCAAAGCTGGTGCATCCGTTGTGATTGGTGAAAATACATCAATTGCTCATCGTTCAATTATTCATGGGCCTTGTGAAATTGGTCATCATGTTTTTGTCGGTTTCAACAGCGTCATATTTAACTCTAAGGTCGGTCATCATAGCGCTATTCGTCATAATGCAGTCGTCGATGGACGTGATTTACCTAACCATTTTTATGTCCCTGCAATGAGCTACATCAACTCTAAAACCGACTTAGACCAATACCCTCCGGTTGATATCTCTATTAGTGAGTTTTCAGAGAGTGTCGTCTCAACAAATATTGAATTGGTCAAAGGCTATAAGGCATTACAAAATGAGTTTTAAACCCTATTCTAAAATCATTATCCGAGATGCCAATTTAGTGAATGAGGGAAAACAGGAATTTGTAGATGTACTTATTCAAGATGGTCGAATCGAAAAAATTGCTCCATCAATTTCTCATGTTGTTAATGCTAAAACCATTCATGCGAACGGGAACTGGCTGATTCCCGGAATGATCGATGATCAAGTCCATTTTAGAGATCCAGGTTCACCACATAAAGGTAGTATTGCTTCGGAATCTATGGCAGCAGTCATTGGCGGAATTACCAGTTATATGGATATGCCAAACACTAATCCCCCAACAATATCTTTAGATGCCTTAATGCAAAAAAGACAAATTGCCGCCCAATATAGCATGGCAAATTATGCCTTTCATTTTGGAGTAAGCTCTGAAAATCTAGATATTATTGAGCAGCTTAACCCCAAGCTCATCAGCGGCGTAAAAGTTTTTATGGGAGCCTCTACTGGCAATATGTTAGTTGATGACCCACAAATTCTTGAACGATTGTTTGCCAATGTCCCTACCATTCTTTTAACGCATTGCGAATATACACCTCGCATTAAAGAAAGAGAAAATTTATATTTCGGGAAATATGGTGAATATATTCCAGCACATATGCACCCTAAAATTCGGGATAAACAAGCATGCTTTGAGAGTTCACGTTTAGCGGTGTCTTTAGCGGAAAAATATGGGACCCAACTGCATGTTTTACATATAAGTACAGCCAAAGAATTGTGTTTGTTTAAAGATTTACCTTTAAATCTAAAGCATATTTCTGCTGAAGTATGTATTCACCATCTAAGTTTTGATGAATCAGACTATGCTGCGCTTGGACATTTAATAAAATGTAATCCAGCCATTAAAACTCAACAAGACAAAGATGCACTCATCACCGCCATTGCTCAGTCCAATCGCTTAGATATTATTGGTACAGATCACGCACCACATACATGGGATGAAAAACAACAATCTTATTTAAAAGCACCCGCTGGCCTTCCTTTGGTTCAACATGCTGTTCCAGCACTCATGGAACTTGTGGCAGATAAAAAAATAAGTATAGAAACAATGGTTAAGAAAACATCACACCAAGTTGCTGATTTATTTAAACTCAAAAATCGTGGATATATCCGTGAAGGTTATTGGGCAGATTTGGTTCTACTTAAAGAAAATAAAGAGGCTATTGCAGTTAAAGATCAAAAAAACTATATGCGATGTAACTGGACGCCATTTCAAAATAAAACCTTCCGCTATGAAGTCGATACAACTATTGTGTCAGGGCAATTGGCTTGGCATCAAAATCAGTTATTTTTAAGCTGTCGAGGCAAAGCATTAGACATAGACAGATAACACCAGCCCACACGCCGCCTAACGCATTCATGTTTTCGTCTTCCACATTTAGTCGACAAAACGGGCTTCATCAAAATTGCGATGCAGCCCTTGAACATCCAATAAGCAATAAGGGGGCACCTCGCCCCATCTGATTATTTAGCACTCAATTGCATTAACAGCGAGGCCACCTTTTGAAGTTTCTTTATATTTCTCAGACATATCTCTGCCTGTTTCTTTCATGGTCTGAATGACTTTATCGAGCGTCACAAAATGCTCACCTTCATCATGAAGTGCCATTTGCGCAGCATTAATGGCTTTTACGGCTGCAATTGCATTTCGCTCAATGCAAGGCACCTGAACCAAACCACCAATCGGGTCACACGTTAAACCTAAGTTATGTTCAAGGCCAATTTCAGCTGCATGTTCCACTTGTTCAGGTGATGCACCTAAAATCTCGGCTAAACCAGCCGAAGCCATCGCACAAGCTGAGCCTACTTCGCCCTGACATCCCACTTCTGCACCAGAAATAGATGCATTGAGCTTACATAAAATACCGACTGCTGCTGCACTCAAAAAGAAACGAACCACTTTGTCTTCAGAAAAGTCTTTAGAAAAAGTCACGTAGTAATATAAAACTGCGGGAATAATCCCAGCTGCGCCATTTGTAGGAGCTGTGACTACTCGGCCGCCAGCAGCATTTTCTTCATTCACCGCTAAAGCAAATAAATTGACCCACTCCATGGCATGAAAAGTTGTCACAATCAGGTTTGAATTTTTCTTATTTAATAATTTATCGTGAATTTTTTTAGCTCGACGTTTTACGTTTAATCCTCCCGGTAATATTCCTTCATTAATTAATCCGTTGTGAATGCACTGCTGCATCACTTTCCAGATGTCCATAATTTTGGTGCGAATCTCACTTTCACTACGCCAGCTTTTCTCATTTTCAAGCATTAATTCACTGATTGATAAATGATGAGTTTTACATAAGCTTAAAAGTTCAGCTGCACTGTGAAATGGATATGGAACCTTAACGTCACTGGTTTCAGATTGGCTTTGTGTTAATTGTCTTTGACTAACAATAAAACCGCCACCAATCGAGTAATAGGTTTCTTCATATAAGATTTCTTGAACCTCGTTATACGCAATCAACTCCATTGCATTGGGGTGATAAGGTAAAGATTCATCAAGAAAAAGTACATCGCGTTTATAGTCAAAAGAAATACTCTTTTGCTGATTAAGCTGGATGGCGTTATTTTCAAGAACATCTTCAATCAAGCTTGTAGTTACTTGAGTATCGATATGTTCAGGGTCAAAGCCCATTAAGCCTAACAGAATAGCCTTGTCTGTCGCATGGCCGACGCCAGTTGCTGCAAGCGAACCGTATAACTTCACCTGAACTCTAACCGTGTTTTGTAGATCATTTTGTTGTAATAAATCATCCACAAAACTGTATGCCGCTCGCATGGGTCCAACTGTATGGGAGCTAGATGGACCAATACCAATTTTAAAAAGATCAAATACACTAATAAACACTGGGTCCTACCTTCAATTCATTATTATTCGTATGTTCGTCGTTATTGTGTCCTTTCGGATAACTCTAAAACTATCATTAAGCCATCCATAAAGCACTGAAAATAAATGGGTCATTGGCTAAAAACAACACAATCAATTTCTAATTTAATATTTTCCAAAAAATGGAATTTTCCATTAATTTAAATGGTAAATTACTCAACAAATATTTAAGAATTGTTCTTTTTAACAAATAAAATAGCGAACCTTTCCCAATTTTTTATAAAAAAATTTGGTTTTCAAGCTATTTACTTGGAATTTAAATTATTTAAACAAAATTAAAAACAATAACTTACTCAATATTCAGATCACTCTTTGCCATTAAATAGAATAAAAATTCCCCTATTTACCAACAACCATATATCGTATACGATATATGAAAGAACAATAGTTCTGTCGTTAAGGAAAACGTAATGACAAGTCAGTTTAAAAAGCAGTTATCTCTAATGGATCTTACATTCATTGGCTTAGGCGCCATTTTCGGTTCTGGATGGTTATTTTCAGCAAGTCATGTGGCCTCTCAAGCCGGCCCTGCGGGTATATTGTCATGGATTATTGGCGGCTTTGCCGTTTTAATTCTGGGAATTATTTATTGTGAGTTAGGTGCAGCCTTACCACGAGCAGGCGGTATTATCCGTTATCCCGTATTTTCACATGGTCCTTTACAAGGATATTTACTTGGTTCTGTGACCGTCATTGCCTTTTCAAGTTTAATTGCAATTGAAGTCGTTGCTGCTCGTGAATATGCAGCGGCATGGTTCCCTTCACTTACAGAAATACACGATGGGATTCGATCTCCAACTACCATTGGATGGTTGTTTCAGTTTGCACTTTTATGCGTATTTTTTGCATTGAATTATTACAGCGTAAAAACCTTCGCAATTGCCAACAACCTCATCAGTGCATTGAAGTTTGCTGTTCCAGTTTTAGTGATGGTTGCACTTCTATACCACTTTAAACCAGCAAACTTTTCAATGACCGAGTTTGCCCCAATGGGTGCTCACGGCGTACAAGGTGCTGTCTCTGCTGGCGGTATTATTTTTGCGTACTTAGGCTTAACGCCGATTATTTCGGTAGCCAGTGAAGTAAAGCGTCCTCAATTTACCATTCCTTTTGCACTCATCTTATCTGTCGTTTTAGCAACGATTATTTATGTCGTGCTTCAAGTTGCTTTCTTAGGTGCTGTACCTACCGATATGTTAGCAAATGGTTGGTCAGGACTCAGTGACAAGTTCCCATTACCTTATCGCGACATTGCCATGTTATTAGGTTTGGGATGGTTAGCGCTTTTAGTTGTTTCAGACGCTATTATCTCTCCGTCGGGCTGCGGCAATATCTATATGGCTGCAACTCCACGTGTCATTTATGCATGGTCGAACAGTAATACTTTCTTCCGTATTTTTACTCGTGTAGATCCAAAATCAGGCATTCCACGTTATGCATTATGGTTAACATTTGCACTTTCTGTATTTTGGACTATGCCGTTTCCATCTTGGGATAAATTAATTTCTGTAGTTTCGGCAGCGTTAGTTTTAAGTTATGCCCTAGCTCCTGTCACAGTGGGTGCTTTACGTCGTAATGCTCCTGAGCTTGAACGTCCATTCTATGTAAAAGGCTTTACTGTTCTTGGCCCACTTGCCTTCGTGATTGCTTCTTTTATTGTCTATTGGTCTGGCTGGAATGTCATTTCATGGTTATTAGGCGCACAAATCGTATTGTTTGCACTCTATGTCATTTTTAAACGTTATGTGCCAACCCAAGAAGTCAGCCTAGCTCAACAATTAAAGTCATCAGCTTGGCTTCTTGTTTACTACATTTTAATGATTATTGTTTCTTACCTTGGCAGCTTCGGTGATGGCGCATCACACCTATTGGCAGCTCCGTTTGACACACTTTTAGTTATGGTGATTTCTCTTGGTTGTTACTACTGGGGAATACATTCAGGTTTACCAAAAGCACTCATTAAAAATGATGATGAAGCTTAGCGATCACTTGCTTAAACACATATAGGTTGGAGTTTTCTTTTGACTAATAACGTATACAAAATACTATATTTTTCGAAAGTGAAACCTCGGCTTCGATAATTCTCCAACGTCAGAAGAACTACTTTTGGCGTTCACTCTAAAGTGAGGTTGATAATGTTAAATATTACTGGTCAAAATTTTATTGCAGGTCAACGTTCAAGTTCGGGCAGTAAATTTGTCTTAAGTTATGATGCTGCAACAGATGAAGCATTACCCTATCAATTTGCTCAGGCAACTCCTGAAGAAATTGATCAGGCAGCTCAAGCAGCTGCATTGGCTTATCCAGCTTTTAGACAGACTACACCAGAACAGCGCGCTGTTTTTCTAGAAACAATTGCCAATGAAATTGATACGCTTGATGACCAGTTTATTGCCACTGTCTGTCAAGAAACTGCTTTACCTGAAGCTCGCATTCGCGGTGAACGTGGGCGAACTACTGGCCAATTACGTCTGTTTGCTCAAGTATTACGCCGTGGTGATTATTTAGGTGCCCGTATTGATTTGGCTTTACCTGAGCGTCAACCACTTCCACGTCCAGATTTACGTCAATATAAAATCGGTGTTGGGCCAGTTGCTGTATTTGGCGCTAGTAACTTCCCTCTTGCTTTTTCTACTGCTGGTGGCGATACCGCTTCAGCACTTGCGGCTGGATGTCCTGTTATTGTTAAGGCGCATAGCGGCCACATGGCAACCGCCGAATCAATTGCAAATGCGATTTGTAGCGCAATTGAGAAATGCGCTATGCCAAAAGGCATCTTTAGCATGATTTATGGTCAAGGTGTTGGTGAACCACTGGTAAAACATCCCGCAATTAAAGCAGTTGGATTTACAGGTTCACTCAAAGGTGGCCGTGCTCTCTGCGATTTAGCTGCTGCACGCCCTGAGCCAATTCCTGTTTTTGCCGAAATGTCGAGCATTAACCCAATGGTTTTATTACCAGAAGCTCTAAAAGTGCGTGGTGATAAAATTGCAGCCGAACTTAGTGGTTCAGTGGTTTTAGGTTGCGGTCAGTTCTGTACCAATCCGGGTTTAATTATTGGAATTAAATCAGCTGAATTTAGCCAATTTCTTGAGCAGTTCACGGCTGCAATGGCTCAGCAGCCACCACAAACCATGCTTAACAAAGGCACTTTAAGAAGCTATGAACATGGCCTGAAAGCATTACTCGCACATGACAAAATTGAGCATTTAGCAGGTCAACCACAGCAAGGCCATCAAGCCTATCCTCAGCTCTTTAAAGCTCATGTATCTCTTTTACTAGAGCAGGATGAACTACTTCAAGAAGAAGTATTTGGCCCAACAACGATTGTGATTGAAGTTGAATCGGCAGAGCAACTTGCTCTAGCGTTAAACGGACTTCGTGGTCAGCTTACCGCATCATTAATTGCCGAACTGCAAGATTTTGAAAACTTTTCTCCCCTTATTCTGTTACTTGAAGAAAAAGCAGGACGTTTACTTCTAAATGGTTACCCAACAGGTGTTGAAGTCTGTGATGCCATGGTACACGGTGGTCCTTACCCTGCAACTTCAGATGCACGTGGTACTTCGGTAGGAACCTTAGCAATCGACCGTTATTTACGACCAGTATGCTATCAAAACTATCCAGATCACTTATTGCCACTTGCCCTTCAAAATGCCAATCCGCTTGGTATTGAACGCTTAGTGAATGGTGAAATGAGTAAAGCTGCACTTTAATATTTTTGAAGGAGTTTATCCAAGAGATGAACTCCTTTTTATTTAGATCAAAATCGCAAAACTTAACCGCACATTCTTCTAATAAAAAAGTGCAAAAAATGAATAGCAAGATGCTCAAACAAACTTATGCGTAACATATTTTTAAATAAGGATATTGGTATATGACGACAACATTAAAAAAGGTAGTGGCGGCCTCTATGGTCGGCTCCGTAGCTGAATGGTATGAGTTTTTCCTTTATGGAACTGCTTCCGCCCTTGTCTTTGGTGAACTTTTCTTTCAACAAACGGGCAATGCTATAGATGGTATTTTGGCAGCATTTGCCCTCTATGCTGTTGGCTTTTTAGCAAGACCTATTGGTGGCCTCGTGTTTGGTCATTACGGCGATAAAATTGGTCGTAAGAAATTATTGCAAATTAGCCTGATTATTGTCGGTATAACTACTTTTTTAATGGGCTGTATTCCGACCTTCCATCAAATTGGCTATTGGGCACCTACACTGTTAGTTATACTGCGTTTAATTCAGGGCTTTGCTTTTGGTGGTGAATGGGGCGGCGCAGTTATTTTGGTTTCAGAGCACAGTCCAGATGACCGCAGAGGTTATTGGGCAAGCTGGCCACAAACTGGTGTACCGCTCGGCAATTTAGTAGCCACACTGGTTTTATTACTACTTTCAAAAAACCTTTCCCCTGAGCAATTTCTAGATTGGGGATGGCGCTGTGCATTCTGGTTTTCGGCAGTCGTGGTACTGATCGGATTATGGATTCGAAAAAATGTAGATGATGCCGAGGTGTTTAAAGAAGCACAGGCGAAACAGCAGCTTCTTGAAAAGCAACAACTCGGAATTATTGAAGTTTTAAAATATCATAAGAAATCTGTTATTGCGGGTATCGGTGCCCGATTCGCAGAAAACATTTTGTACTATATGGTGGTTACTTTTTCGATCAGTTATTTAAAGTTGGTCGTTCATAAAGATACTTCGCAGATATTACTGCTTATGTTCGGCGCTCACCTGATCCATTTCTTTATTATTCCTGTTATGGGGCATTTAAGCGATATATTTGGCCGTAAACCTATTTACCTTATTGGAGCTGTACTTACTGCATTTTGGGGCTTTGTCGGCTTTCCGTTAATGGATACAGGCAATAACTGGCTCATTATGTTAGCGATTGTACTGGGTTTATTTATTGAGTCCATGACCTACTCGCCTTACTCTGCTTTAATGACTGAGTTATTTCCAACTCACATTCGCTATACGGCGCTTTCATTTTGTTATCAAGTCGCGCCAATTATGGCAGGTTCTCTTGCTCCATTAATTGCCTTAACCTTACTCAAAGAATTTAATAGCTCGGTTCCAATTTCTTTATATTTGGTTGCCGCAAGTCTGATTTCTATTGTCTCGATTTTGCTGGTGAAAGAAACCAAAGGCCGATCACTTGCTTTTAAAGATTAATCTTTAAAATATACATTATTTGCTTAACGATGATTTTGGGTTGTTCTATACAGCCCAATTTTTTTATCTAAATATTTTTGGTAGAGGCACGATACAAAGTAGGCGACATACCTGTATGCAACTTAAACTGACGACAAAAAGCACTATGATCGGTATAACCACAGCGCAAACCAATTTGAGTAATCGGTAAGTCAGTCGCAAGCAGTTCAGTGGCGACCTGAAGACGAATTTTGCTAATCATTTGCCGCGGCGTTAAATGGTATATTTTTTTGCAATAGCGTTCTAACTGAGCCACCGACACACCAGCAATTGCGGTCAAGTGTGCCAACGTAATCGTTTCGGCATAATTCTTTTTAATATATTCCTCAACCTGAACCATTTTGTAAAAAGCAGGATGTGTATTTTCAGGCACATTTAAATCATTAGAAATACCCGCTATTCCTGCTAACTTTCCATCCGCATCAAATAAAGGCTCTTTATAAGTCAAACACCAACCCGACTGGTTCTTTGCATATAAATGCAGTTCTAATTGCTCTGTTAACTTTTTACCACGGCGAATGACTTGCAAGTCTTGAGATGTATATATTTTTCCAAGAGAGTGAGGAAAGACTTCTTCCGAGGTCTTTCCAAGTAACGCAGTTTTATCTTTTAGACCACAGCGATTTACCAATGTTTGATTAACAAAGACATAGCGTGCTTCAGTATTTTTGATGAAAAATACCACCGAAGATAAAGCATCAAATAATGGTTCAATACTTTCCAGATTTTTTAAGAAATCTTCCAAAGTTGTGGTTAGTTTCGGAATTTGAACCAAAGTCATGAGTTAGAGCGGGCAAAGTAATAACTTGTCTACTCTAGAACATTTCATTTTTGATTTAAAGGAGAAGTAGACATCGTCATGAGGCTTTTTACACGGGTAGGCAGTAATGGCGGTCTAGAGTTAGGCAACTGCCAATCAAATAGGCAGGCGGCGGCTGTTGAACAAGTGCTTCCCTGACATGCTCCCATTCCACAACGTGTATGTAATTTTGCATCAATCCAACTACTACGCTCGGCAACCTTATCAAAAGTCACATCTTCACATCGACAAAAAATAGTTTCTGGGCGTGCAAGCGTTTTTAATTCAGCACGTAACTTAAAGCTTTTCTCAAGTAGATCTGCAAATAAACGATACCGCTGTCTTTGAGCAAATAATTGACTGGCTTTTTCATTTTGGCCTATAGCTGCATAACCTGCGATGCTACCTTCAACCATCGCCAGCTCACTTCCGCCAAAGCCTGTACACTCACCTGCTGCCCACACCTGTGGCTGTGATGTACGTTGATAGTCATCGACCGCAATCGCATTGTCCTTAATTTGACAACCCATTAACTGCCCTAATTGAGTATTCGGTACTAAACCAAACCCACAAGCGAGTCGATCACACTCAATTTCAACAATTCCTTTCGGCGTTTGTAGTCTTACTCGTTCAAGACGCTCCTGACCAATCGCTTCAATCACATAACTGTCAGGGTGATATAAACGATAAGGTAAAGATAAGGCCTGTATTATTTTTGCAGGCCAGCGCCAAAGTTGTAGTGCAAATTTACGAACGGAAGATGAAGGTGCCTGTTCAGCAACATAGAGAACTTGAGCTTCTGCTTTTTTCGCAGTATCAGCACTTGCTAAGAGCAATGGTCCAGATC
The DNA here is from genome assembly GCF_016106645.1 of Acinetobacter sp. ACIN00229. Lineage (NCBI taxonomy): Bacteria > Pseudomonadati > Pseudomonadota > Gammaproteobacteria > Moraxellales > Moraxellaceae > Acinetobacter > Acinetobacter sp. ACIN00229. Next base: position 38,563 of record NZ_JADWOM010000008.1, on the reverse strand, counting down.
CTGCAATCACAACACGTTCATTTTTAACAGGTGTACCTGCTTTAATTAAAGCTTGCAAACCACCTGCTCCAGTTACACCAGATAAGGTCCAACCAGGAAAAGGTAAAAATAGTTCTCTTGCACCCGTACACAATACAAGCTGACTATAAGACAAATTTAGGCTGTCGTGAGGTCGTTCAACGAGTAATTGGCCTACAAAAGGTGCAGCGACAATCTTGGCACCAAACATAAATTCAATATTAGGATGAGTCTCAATTTGTTGATATTTCTGCTGCGCCATTTCAGGTACAGGAAAAATCGGTCCAGCGCGCCAGATTTGACCACCCGCCTGTGGGTTATTATCCAATATTAAAATTCGCCCACCACTCTCGGCGGCTGCAATAGCAGCTGACAACCCCGCAGGGCCTGCCCCTACAACTACCACATCGTATTGTTTTTCCATTATTGTGTTTCCACCTTCATGTCTTGCTGGCACAGCGTCTGACAAGCAAGCACTCTGAGTCCATTAATATTGACACGGCATTCCTGACAAACTCCCATTCCACAAAATGGAGTACGTTTTTCACCACAAACAGATAGACGACTGTAAGACTTTGCTTGTGCTAAAGCAGCAGCAACACTGGTGCCCTCAATCACAGAAACTGATTGTCCGTTAATAAAAAGCTGAATCATCTATGCAGCTCCTATAAAACGATTAGGTAAAAAAGGTTCAGGATCTATATCAAAAGTTAATCCACACACATGGGAAGCAATAAGTCTTGCTGTACCTGTCGCAGTGGTTACACCTAGTCCTTCATGACCAACCGCTAAATAAACCGATTGAAATGCAGGATGTCGTCCAATAACAGGAATGCCATCCGGAGTAGCTGCACGAAAACCAGTCCATGCCCGAATAACATTAAGATCAGCCAAAGCTGGAAAATAATCAGCAGCCTCTTTAAGCACCCGAGTAAACACTTCTGGCTCTACAGTTGGATCAACCGTATTGAACTGACGAGATGACCCAATAAATAGCTGACCTGTCGGTCTAGGTTGAATATTACAAGCGACTGAAATTCCACTTGTCGCTTGAGTGCTGGCTGCATAAGCCAAAGCCACTAACGTATGTTTTACATTTAATTCGGGATAACGGTCGGTAATAGCTAAATGACCTTTTTTAGGTTCAATCGGTAACTCTGGAAAAAAATCTGTCGCATGAATGCCGTTTGCTAAAACAATATGTGCTGCTTCGAGCCATGTTCCATCACTTAACTGAACCCGATTTTCTTCAATATGAATAACTTTAGCTTGTTGAACCTGAATCTTTTGCGGGAATTGTTTTAACAACCATTCAGCAGCACAGGGTGCATATAAAATGCCATCATCAAAAACTTCCAACCCACCGTAGAGACCATGCTTTAAGTGAGGTTCAAGCTGACGGATTTCCTCTGCATTTCGAAGTTGGCAACGGACACCTTGTGCAGTGAGACGTTGATATTTTTCTTCGGCAATCTGCATTTCTTCTGGGCTACTTGCCAGCCATAAAGTTGGTGTTTGGCGATAGGCACATTCTTCTGAAAGCTCGTGCCCTAATTCATGCCACAACTGAACTGACCAATGGCTAAGCTTTAATTCGGCGTCCAAGTCATCCATAATGACCAAATGCCCCATGCCCGCAGCTGTTGCCCCACCGATACGAGCATCCAAAACTTGCACATTTAACCCTTGCCGAGCCAATTCATAAGCACATGCCGCACCTACAATGCCTGCCCCAATGACGATGGCATCGGTTCTCATAGCTGAATACCCCAAGCAAATGGGTCATTTTCATCCATAAATAAAGTTGCTTCGGCACTCATGTAAGCTTCACCACGAATGGTTGGAATAACATATTCCCCAGCTTGCTCATAAGAGGCAATAAACTGGCTACCGATAATACTGGCTTGTTTCCATAACTTTCCTGGCTCAAGTTTGCCATCCGCAGCTAAGCAAGCAATTTTTGCACTGGTTCCAGTTCCACATGGTGAACGGTCATAGGCCTTGCCTGGGCAAAGTACGAAATTTTTACTGTCCGCTTCGGCGTCACTTGCAAATAATTCAATATGATCAATCTCTTGTCCATCTTTACCAGTTATTCCTTGTGCCGTAAGCGCTTGTCTGACTGTCCACGCATAGTCAGTCAGTTGATCTAAATTATCACTTGCAACATGTTGACCATGGTCATTAATCAAGAAGAACCAGTTTCCGCCCCATGCAATATCACCAGTAACTTTTCCATACTTTTCAACATCAACTTCGACCGCTTTTTTATAACGATATGCTGGTACATTTCTCACGCTAACTGAATGATCTTCATGCAATGTCGCCTCAACATCACCTACTGGCGTTTCAATTAAATGCGTACCTACTTGTATTTTTCCCAAATGTGCTAACGAAGCCACTAAACCAATCGTGCCATGACCACACATGCCTAGGTAGCCCGTGTTATTAAAGAAGATAACGCCCGCGCTCGCTTTGGGATTCATTGGCTTACACAATAATGCGCCAACCAGAACATCATTACCGCGCGGCTCTAACATAGTTGCTCTACGGAAATGGTCATATTGTTCTGATAATATTTTTCGGCGGCTTTCCATGTCTCCTGTACCTAAATCAGGAAAACCTTCAAGTACTAATCGTGTTGGTTCGCCACCAGTATGAGAGTCCAAAATTTTTACTGTTTTCATAGAAGTATCCTTACATTTTTTTCTAGGATGACTGATCTCAAAACAGCAAGCTTGATCGTTTTCTTATGAATCGATGACGAAATCAGCATAGTGAAAACTTGCTTCAGCTAAACTAAAGACAAAAAAATTAGGCCAGTGGCCTAATTCAAATAACACTGAAATGATTAAAAATGGAGCGCTTATTTTTTCACATTTTTATGGTGAGGTAGATGTTCATAAAGTGATTGGCAAACACCATTAATATGCTCTTCAATTAATTTAACCGCTAAATCAACATCTTTGGCTTTGCAGGCTTTCACGATTTCTTTATGTTCATCATTTGCACGTGATTTGCCTTCTGAAACATTCATCTGCAATCTTAAATAGCGCTCAATTTTATCGTAAATAGAACGAATTAATCCAAGCATGTAAGGCCGTTGTGCTGGTTCATAAAGGCATGCATGTAATTGCCAATTGAGTGTGGTCCAGCTTCCAATATCCATGTTATCGATAAAGGCATTACAAATTTCATCTGCCTTTTTATAAGTTTCCTCCGTCATATTCGGCACGGCGAGCTGAATCAGCTTCGTTTCCAACATCACTCGGACTTCAAAAATCTGTGCCAACTCTTCTTCAGAGATGCGGGTCACAATTGCGCCCCGATTTTTTATAAACTCAACCAAGCCTTCAGCTTCAAGTTGCTTTAAGGCTTCACGTACCGGAATTTTGCTGACATTAAAAAGTTTGGCAATTTCATCCTGACGAATCGGTTCGCCTTCAGCAATATGCCCTGCAATAATTGCTTCTCTAATATATTTGACAATAACTTCAGATACCGAAGGCATTGCACCAAGATTTGATACATTAAAAGATGGTAGCGTCACGAATATTCTCTTAACCTCAAAATATGACACAAATAAAAGGATGATAATTTTTATTCATCCGCCATAATGAAATCATTGCTTTTCAAGCATTATTTTCGGCACGGCTTACCTTTAATTCAATGCTGCTAAAACTCATTTTCTCTATTTATTGGAGCTAATAATTTTTAACTGCATTAATAGCTAAAGTATACTTTATACCATTTAATTCACAAAACTATTATTAGACTATGCTGAAATCGTCATCATTTTATTGTATCTAACCAAGCAAATCATAATAAATAGCAGCATACTACCCTGTTCTCTTGATGGGTAACTGTCAAAAAGATTCCTATCCGTTTAGCTAAGTTATTGCCTGCAAGATAAAATTTTTATCTTGTAAAAATCATGCTGCATAAAACTTTTAAAGTTTGAGTCACTTCATATGAGTACGCTAACAGAAGCAAAATTTTCTCTGAATTATTATACGGGTTTCTTATCTGTACTATTTGCTGCTTTTCTATGGGGTACAGCAGGTACAGCGGCATCTTTTGCAAAAGGCATTAGTCCACTTGTAATTGCTACCATTTCTGTGGGCTTCGGTGGATTAATTCATACATTTTTAAGCTTAAAAGCCATTAAAAAAAATTACCAAAAACTATTTAACTATAAATCCCAAGTTTTTATTGCGGTCATTGTTTCAATTCTTTGTCCATTTGCATTTTATTCATCTGTCTCTTTGGCTGGTGTTTCTATTGGCACCGTAATTTCTATTGGCTGTGCGCCTTTATTTTCAGTGCTTTTGGAATGGATTTTAGATAAACGAAAACTTTCGTTAAAATGGCTCATTAGTTTTATTCTCGGTTTTTTAGGAATTATTTTACTCTCTTATGCCGGTGATCATGCGCAGCATCAAATCGTACAATCTGATCGTATTTTAGGGGTATTTTTTGGCTTACTCTCTAGCCTGAGCTATGCAACATATTCTTGGATAATGAGAAACCTAATTCGCCAAGAAGTCGACTCAAGAGCTGCTATGGGAGTGATTTTTGGTATCTCTGCAGTGCTTTTACTACCTACATTATTCATTACGGCACAAAACCTTTTTGATTACCCAACTAACATTTGGGTTGCGATTTATATTCCGATTGTTCCTATGTTTTTGGGCTATTTATTTTTTAGCTTTGGTCTTAAACGAATTCCAGCAAGTCAGGCTATGACACTAGCTTTGGTTGAGATTCCAGTTGCAGCATTATTAGCAGTTGTTGTAGTGGGTGAAAGTTTAACAATGCATAGTTATTTGGGTTTAATTCTCATTTTCCTATGCGTTATTGTTCTGACCAAAAAGTAATTCATAGAAATAAAAAAAGAGGCTCAATTGGTAGCCTCTTTTTTTTATGAATACTTACTTAGATTTCAGCTGACCAGTTACGGTACCACGTACGGAATAACTCATACTGAGTTTCAACATATTTACGTTGCGATTCGCTCAATGCATCAGTCTCGTTAAAGTGTAAGGTATATTCTTTATCTCCGTTAAGTACCATTAAGTATTTATAGTAAAGAACAAGATCCGTTCCTTCGTCAAAAGATGATAAAACTTCTAATGCGCTTGATAACTCTTGTGCTAAGCGACGGGCTTTTGCATCACCTGCTGCAGCTTTCTTACTAAGGTCAACCAACAGTAAAACTTCTTTAGGTAAAGCATTACCAATCCCTGTAATCGCACCAGTTGCATTACAATTCACGAAACCATGGAAAACTTGAGTGTCTACGCCAGCCATTAAGGTAACTGAATCATCTTGTGAAGTAATGAATTCAGCTGCGTAACGCATATCGGCAGCGCCACCAAATTCTTTAAAACCAATTAAGTTTGGAAACTCACGGCGTAATTCAAAAAATAAATCTGCACGAGTTGCAAATCCATAATATGGACTATTGTAAATCACCGAAGGTAAGCTTGGAGCTGCTTTTAAAATGGCAGAAAAGTGAGCTTTTTGTGCAGTTGGTGATGCCCCGCGTGACAGTACACGTGGAATAACCATAAGCCCTTGTGCACCTACCTTTTCTGCATGAGCTGCATGAGAAACTGCTTCTTTTGAATTAACTGCACCAGTACCAACAATTGTTGGAATGCCAGCAGCAACAAGTCGTGCTACACCTTCTTGGCGTTGAGCTTCTGTCAATAAAGGCCAATCACCCATAGAACCACAATACACTACCGCACTCATGCCCGCTTCAATCAGTTCATGCCCTTTTTTCACAAGCGCGTCAAAATCTGGCTCACGGTTAGGAGTACATGGGGTCATTAGCGCCGGGATACATCCTGTGAAGATATTACTCATAATTATTCCTCAGTAATACAAATAAAACTCTTGGTAGTCGTACTTTCGAGTTAATCCATCTCAAAAGTTATGGAATGGGATTAATAGCTGCTTAATCATTCTTCATATATCGTATACGATATACAACAAAAAGAATAGTCTTTCCCTTTAAATTCTTTAACTGAATAAAAATCTATATAAATCAAATATTAATTTCATTTATATAATTAAAGATAAGATTCATCCCATATTTTTTTAAAAAATTGAATCTAAAAAATTTATGGAATTTAAAAATGAGCGCTGAGAATAGAAATTAAATCTGAGTTTATAGGTGCTTAAGAAACGACCACGAAACATTAGCCATTAGTCGCACCTCCCTATTTTTATTCATTTTTGCTGGTAAAGTGCTTTACATGGTTTGATACAACCTACTTAACTCAGATGCATAATTCACCTGTTCTTGCATCTGATGTTTTTCTGCCTCTAGTCCGCTAGGGGCTTTTTTTTATTATTGATTTAAATGCTGATATATTAAATTTCTAGACATAATTAAAGACAAGAAAAATGGATCGAATTTTCAAATTAAGTATTTTAAGTTTTCCGGTTTTATTGTTAAGTGGTTGTATTGGCTGTTATAACCCGACAGGCTGTAACCGTGATACTTCGCCTTATTTCTATACAACACAAATCACTCAAGTCAAAGGCGTAACAGTTCCTGTTGGAACAAAACTAGTTTATAAATCTCAAAAGTCCAAACAGAAAGATGAGCAAACTGCCCCCCTTAAAGAAGAACATATAACAGGAATAAAGCTACCAAAAGATAGCGCTATGCTTTGGGGAGGAATGCCCACCAATCATCTCCTTCAATTTGCTAACTCTGAAATGCAAGGATTTACAGCCTACCGAGCACAAGAAGCTCCCGCTGTATATTCCAATCAATTTTTAAAACTCTGGAAAGAATGTGATAGTGATTTAGATATCTCGATCAAAAATAAAAATGACTGGAGCTTTAATCCCGCAAATATGAAAATTATTGGCTGTGGAATTAACTATCAAGAAAGAGCTTCATACAACACCAACAATCCAAGCCAAGATAAAGTTGATATTTTTCTCATCAAAATTAATCAGGCTTTGCAACAACTGCCTCAACAAAAAGAGTATCCAGTCATTCATTATTCCCAAAATTAAAGTCATAAAAAAGCCTGCTGAAATGCAGGCTTTTGTACTTCAAGATTTGGTTTAGCAAACTTTAATTTAACAAATTAACCACAAGTTGCCTGAGTAATTTTCTTAGAAGCAGGATCAATAGTAACTGTAACTCGGTTTGTACGATAATCCATTGTCATTGGTTGACCTGGAGCTACTGTGCGCACAATTTCTGATTTAGTTTTTTGTTTAATTTGATCATCAGTCAGGCCAGATTGCCCCACTAATTTTTGAGCTTCTTCTGCTACACAGTTCGCTTGGTTATCACGGAATAATTTCCATTCTTCAACGACTTGCCCATTTGGTAAATGACAATACCCAACCTGACCATTTGCTTCATTTCTAATTTCTAATTTCCCACCTTGTTCAACACAATATTGACTAGCTGGGTTTGGTGAACCAATTTTTGGTGGAGTTGAATCTTTATGTTGTACAGACGAACAAGCCGTTAACGAAACAAGCGCTAAGCCAAGAAAGATAGTTTTTTTCATAATTTTTTGCTTCTTACTCAAAAAACTAAAGATATCAAAAAAATTCATGTTTCATATGACTTGTTTACAATAAAAAACTCACTTGAATGTTATAGCAAAATAAATTTAATTTATTGGAAATTAAGATATTCCCAATTAAAAGCCATTTTTGAACTATTCTATTCAGGTCTTTCTAAAATTCGGGCCCCTGATCCGTCTTGTCCTAAAATATCCTCAGGATTTCTTAATGGACATTGCTCTAACGATAAACAACCGCAGCCAATGCACCAGTCCATCTCATCTCTTAACCGAGTTAACTTTTGAATTCGATCATCCAAATTTTCTCGCCAATGACTCGATAAATCCCTCCATTGCTTAGCTGTTAATTTGCTACCAATCGGATACTGACTCAAAGCTTCTTTAATCTCATTTAAAGGAATACCTACTCTTTGAGCAACTTTAATAATCGCAATATATCTTAAAATAATTAAGGGATAGCGACGTTGATTACCATTCGTTCTTATACTTTTTATAAGGCCTTTTGCTTCATAAAAATGAAGGGTTGAAACAGGAACCCCGCTCCTTTTTGCAACTTCACCCACAGTCAAAACGCGACTAGGGTCTGCTTTTTTATTTTCACTCATCACAATTGACCTCAACTTTACTTGAGGTTTATAAGAGTACGTCTTCGTTTTGTCAAATAAATAACACGGGTTTTGTTATATGTATGTGCCGCTTTTATCAAGCTATAGTTCTTATCTGTAAAAGCAAAAGACAAAAAAATGAATCTGATGATTAATCCAGTTCTATTTATAAAATAACTTGCTATCAGTTAAATTTAAAAAATTAGTTTTGTAGAGTACACGGACATCCACAAATCCAAAACATGTTGTAAACGAAAGGCATTGGTGCACCTAATGGATAGACTTTGATCTGCTCAATCTTATAAGTTTTTTTTCGTGATTCAATGTGAAGTATATTATCGTGACGTCCAATCACAATTCCCTTTTTATAGAATTTTTTCCTTTCATTCTTTGCATCAAATTTATATACCAAAAAGTAAACTTTTTCTCCTACGCTAATCTTTGAATGATTAACCATAATGTAACCATTACAATACTTACATTGCCAATCTTTCATATCTCAAATTATCACACGCTTAAATTAAAAAAACACACTGAATTTTATAGTATAAATTTATTAAAGATATAAATCTAAAGAAATACTTTAATTGAAAAAATAAGGTTTATTTGTGACACATATCACAATAAAAACTTAAAATTATATTCAGATACATCAATCACTTATCAAAAAATATTTAAGGTTTATTATTTTTTAACATATAAAATTCATCCATAATTTATTTAAACATATAGTATATTTAACAATAACTTTAAGATTAATTATAAAGATGACCTCAATATTTGGCACAATATTTATTTAATTATATTTAGTTTAGTATTAAAAATATTAATAGATAACATTAAATTAATTTCACAGTAAAATTGAAAATAATTCATTTCACATTATATAAAAAACAAATATATAATGAATTGCATTACAATTTAATTTTTTTATTATGTCAACTCAACGTTTAAAATTAGAACTCCCATCTGGACATGATCAATTATTACTTCATTCCTGTTGTGCTCCTTGTTCAGGAGAAGTTATGGAAGCATTGATCGAATCAGAAATTAAATTTTCAATATTTTTTTATAATCCTAATATTCATCCAGTAAAAGAATATCTCATCCGTAAAGAAGAAAATATTCGTTTTGCCGAAAAGCATAATATTCCGTTTATTGATGCAGACTATGACACTGACAATTGGTTTGCTCGAGCAAAAGGTATGGAAGATGAACCCGAACGTGGTATTCGTTGCACCATGTGTTTCGATATGCGATTTGAACGAACTGCCCTTTACGCATATGAACACGGCTTTAGTCTCATCAGTAGTTCACTCGGAATTTCTCGCTGGAAAAATATGGCGCAAATCAATGACTGCGGAATTCGTGCTGCTGCGCACTATCCTGAAATTCAATACTGGGATTACAACTGGCGTAAAAACGGTGGCTCAAGCCGTATGATTGAAATCAGTAAACGAGAAGAGTTTTATCAACAAGAATATTGTGGCTGTGTATATTCTTTAAGAGATACTAATCGCTGGCGTATGGGTAATGGGCGTGATCGTATTAAACTGGGTGTTAAGTTTTATAGTAATGCCATGGAAGAAGATTAATTTTTATTTCTCTTTAAGAGTTAATTAAGCTATTCCGAACTATATTTATTTTTGATAAAAAAACGGCCACATCTGGAGAATGTGGCCAAAAGGTGTACTAAATAAGCTTTGATGTAGTTAGATTAATTGTGCTAGCTTAAAATAATATTAATTAAAATTAATTTTTAAAAATTTTAATAATATCTCTATTTTCATATAACCAATTGATCATCATAGAAATTCGTATTTAAGCATTTAAAGAATGATTAAATTTATCTAAATAACAAAACTTAGGCTATTACTTTTCTTGTAAATATTGTGCAATTTTTTGAATGTTTTCAATAATTTCATTAGGTGTGTGGGCCGCATAGCCAAAAAGTACCGCGCCCTTTTTGTTTGGCATCTGACAATATCTTGATAATGGCTGAACAGCCAAGTTTAGAGCTGAACACTGATCAATAAATTCTTGCTCTGTCCACTTACCTTTTAACCAACACACTGCATGGATACCTGAATCTGTGGGTTGAACACTAAGCACATCTGAAAGATGCTCATCAATAGCTTTAATCAATGCTTGTTGGCGCTCATAGCAAGCTTTTCGAACTTTGCGTACATGCGCCGAGCATAGTGGCCTTTTTGTATAAATTGAGACAAAGCCACTTGCTCTAAATAAGAACTTCGAACATCGGTATAGTATTTGGCTGCACTAAACGTTTCGATCAATGCTTCAGGCACAACCATGAATCCTAACCGAAACTCTGGAAACATCATTTTGGTAAAAGTACCAGAGTAAATGACTCTTTGCTGCTGATCTAAACCTTGTAGAGCTTGAATAGGATGTGTGCCGTAGCGAAATTCACTATTATAGTCATCTTCAAAAATCCACTTCCCTTGTTGAGATGCCCAATCAAGTAACGAAAAACGGCGCGTGAGACTTAAGGTCCCACCTACAGGAAACTGATGTGAAGGCGCTGTATAGACCAGTTTGCTTTTTGAATAACGATGAATAATGTCAGAGACTTGCATTCCCTCTTCATCACTTTCAATTAAATTTACCTGTGCACCAAAACTTCTGAAAATATTAAAAGCAGCGTCATACCCTGGTTCATCTAAACACACCTCATCATTTGCTTGAAGTAAAGCATAGGCCGTTAAATGAATAGCTTGCTGTGTCCCATTTACGATAATAATTTGCTCTTCGTTGCAGTTCAGCCCTCGGGTGGAGCGGACATATTCACAAATTGCCTGACGTAGAGGTAGATAACCACGCGGGTCGTGAAATTGACCAAGCTGATAATACGACTGCCGCCAAGCTTGATTTAATAACTTTCCCCAAAGTTGATGAGGAAATAAATCAACACAACCTACACCTACATGGAACATTTTTTTATTTTGACTTGACCACGACTGCTCTCGCCATGAATCCAATAAAGCTTCAATATTCGGATTAATATTTAACGATTGATGATTATTTTTAGACGTTTTTTTTGAATTTTCTTGAACATGTATTAACTGATCTGGCACAACCTCAGCAACATAGGTACCCGAACTTGGTTTGGTAAATAAATATCCCTCATCAAGTAATCGTTCAAGAGCTGCCAATACAGAGTTTCTTGAAATTGACATCATCTCTGCTAGGGCACGACTTGAGGGTAATTTTGTTCCAGCAGAAAGTCTTCCATCTAAAATAGCATCACGCAAAGCCGAATATAGCCCATCTTTAATCTGACCTTTTGGCAAAATCAAATGTGGGAAAGATGCCGAAATCGAAGCTGCCATAACAAACTGGTACTGTAAAAAATATCAAAAGTGTACCTTATAAAAATACCACTATCAAAACTACACTCTAGTTGTCCATTTTTCATTACTTTAAAATAGAGTGTAATTATTATGCAAAATCAAGCTATTCAAATCATCCCAGTTCAACAGCAGGACTATTCACAATGGGAAAAATATTGGCTTGCTTATCAAAATTTTTATCAGGTAAATTTACCTCTTCATGTCACAAAAGTGACTTGGGAACGCTTTTTCGATGAAAATGAACCCATTTATTGTGCTATTGCCAAACAAGGTGAGCAAGTTTTGGGAATTGTGCATTATGTTATTCATCGTTCAACATGGGCAGAAAATAATTATTGTTATTTAGAAGACCTCTATGTTTCACCTGAAGTTCGTGGACAGCACATTGGTAAGCAACTTATTGAATATGTGCAGAAGCAAGCAATTGAACACAACTGTGACCGTTTATATTGGCATACTCAAGAAACCAATTTAACAGCACAAAAGCTTTATGACTGGATTGCACAAAAACCAGGGATTATTGAATATCGTATGTCCTTGAACTAAAGAAGTAAAAACACCAAAAGCTGGAGTGCTTTTGGTGTTTAAATTTTAGTACGAATAAGCTTAATCACTTTGTCATTAACAGTTAAACATTGGTTAAATGCTGCGAAACGTTTGAGCTCTTGATCTAGTCCAAAAAAGAAATGCTCTTTATCTTTGATTGTTTTTTCTAGATGCAGGCTAATCACTTCTAATTCTTTGATAGACCGATGAGCTTTACAATCTAGTCGACCTACTAACTCATCTTGATAAAGAATAGGTAAACAAAAATAACCATATACCCGTTTGGCTGCTGTTACATAGCATTCGATTCGATAATCAAACTCAAATAAAGAAGTTAAGCGGTCACGATGAATAAGCGAGTTATCAAAAGGCGAAAGTATTTTTAAACCAAAATCAGTCTCCACTTTTTGTTCTATTGCAGCTACATCCACATATAGGGTTTGACCATCGGCAAGTTTAACCACTGATACAACACCAGCATCAATCTGCTCTTTTAGCACAACACGCATAGCCTCTTTTAAATCATTTTTCTTTAAATGAACTAATTGTTTCCATGTAAATGCTCCATGTGCTCGAAGCGTATTATTAAATAAATACTGCGCATATTCATAAAGCGTGGGCATTCTTAAATCAATATTTTCAGGTAGGCAGCGTTCGGTCAAATCATAGACTTTTTCCATGCCGTTACGCTCACAGATCATCAAGTCACCCTGCATATATAACTGCTCAAAAGCACGGCGGCCTGGTCCGGTATTCCACCAGTTTCCCAAACTCTTTTTATTATTCTTATCAATGTCACGCAGTCGAATTTTACCTTCGGCACGAACACGCACCAATATCTCATTCATAAGGTGCTGATCACCTCTATTGAAATAACGACTTTCTCCGTTCCTGACAGACATCATGGCAGGCAACGCATAGCGATAATCTTTCATAGGAAGATAAGATGCAGCATGATACCAATATTCAAAAATCTGGCGCTCACGAACCAAACTATTTAAATGATTTAAATCATAGTCTGGCACTCGGCTCCACAATATATGGTGATGAGCTCGCTCTACAACCGATATGGTATCAATCTGTACATATCCTAAATGCTCAATCGCCTGTAAAGTGCCATCCACACCTTTTGGAAATCGACTGGTTTTTCCTAAGCCCTGATTAAATAAAGTGAGCTGTTTTAAAGAAGAAGTCATAGAAATCAAATATTGTTATATTCATTTAGAAGCGGAAAAATTTCAGTTCTATCCTATCACTATTTCCTAATTTGCTTGTGCTTTAGCATCAGTAATTCTTTATAAAAAGAATCTCGGCCAACTCAACATTTTACAGACTCATTTTTAAATAACTTTTAGGAGCCAATCTAATCACCAAAATAATAACCAATGCCACACTGGCTAAGTGAAAAAGCCATCCTGCTTTGTAAGCCCCAGTAAAATCATGCAAAATTGCAATAATCCACGGCGGGATTGCTGCCAGTAAAAAACCACCGCCTTGCATCAGTGCAGATAACGCACCTGCATGAATGGGTTCATCAAAATGATCTAATGCAACTATAAGCATTAATGCAAAACATCCTCCTAAGCCAACGCCTAAACAAATTGCCCAAAGCATAGCGGCAAACTCAGGTATAAAAGCTATTCCTGAAAAACCAACCATTTGCATTGCTAACGTAAACCATAGCCATGGACGTCGGTCTTTATATTTCCTAGCTAAAACAGGCAAAATGAGTGCTGAAGCTGCTTGGCTTAAGGCCAGAAGAGCAAGTAATTTCCCACTTTGTGCTGCGCTCCAACCCTGATCTTGAAAAGAAGGTGCTAACCAAGCCACGACTGATGAATAGCCACCATTTACAAGCCCAAAGCAAGCCATTAATAACCAAGTTCGAGGTTGGTTTAATAATTTTCTTACAGGCGCACGATGAATAGATGAGCTAGCTTTTGTAGGTAAAAAAGCCAGCGCCAGTATAAATGCAAACAAAGCTGGGACTGCAAAAAAAGCCAGTCCAACAAACCATAAACCCGTTATATTTGAAACTACAGGCGCTAACCATGCTCCTAAGGCACCACCGCCCATAAGCATGGCTGAGTAAAGCCCCATCATCGGACCAATATGTTGGCTAAATTCTCTTTTGATCATGCCGGGAAATGCCGCTTGTATCATCGCGACTCCGAATCCAATCACTATGGCACTAAGAATTAATCCTTCGGCAGTAGGAAATAAAAATCGGAAAGTACACCCCGCACAAATGGTCAGCAATGCACCAAGAATAGCCCTTCTTTCACCGACAAAGTTTTGCAATATTGGCCCAACAAATGCAACGATTCCCATAAGCATCATCGGTAGCAAAGTGAGCAGTGCCACCCCTTCTAAGCTTAAGCCAGTGGCTGTACGAATATTGGCAATCAATGGTCCAATACTTGTGATAAATGGTCTTAAATTAAGGCCCACCAAAGCTACCGTTACAACAAGCATGGGACGAGTCAAAAAGACGCCAGACTGCTTCATTATTCTGAGCCTGAATGATTGGTTTGATAATTCTTCCAATGCGCATAAAGATCAGTGCGGTTTTCAACTCTGATCGGTATATATTGAATTTTCATTGATTGCTCAGCAAACGGCTTGGCAAGCTCAATATATATTTCGGCTGTAGACAGACCAAATGGTGTTCCGTCTTCATTAGAATAAGCATAGCTAACTGACTTTATACCGGCTAAACGCATTGCTGCCATACACATTGGACATGGATGACCACTTGCATACACAGAGCAGCCTTCTAGGTTGGCAGATCCTAAAATTTGACTGGCTGCACGAATCGCCAATAATTCAGCATGTGCAGTTGGGTCATTCGTTGTCAGAATCTGATTTACGCCTGAAGCAATAACTTCTCCATTCTTTACAATCACAGCGCCAAATGGCCTGCCACCTTTTTCAATATTGTTATAGGCAAGCTCAATCGCATTACGTAAAAACTGTTCACCTTTTTCCATCACATACTCTCACTTTCTATTTTGCACCAGCTGCAAGAAGTCTTCTTTCAATTTCGCGGTATTCTCTTGAACGCGCATGTTGTAAGGGAGTTATCCCGTCTTTATCTGCCAAGTTCGGATCAGCACCTGCTTTCAATAAAAGCTCTACAATGTGTTGATATTTAGGTTCTCCATTTCCCAAAATGATGGCCTCAAGTAATGCCGTCCACCCCAAATTATTGACATGATTAACATCTACACCAGCGGCAATTAATGTACGAACTGTTTCGACATGGCCTCGTTCCGCTGCTGGAATGAGCGCAGTCCCACCGTAACGGTTAATACTTTTTAAATCCGCACCATGCATGAGTGTCATTCTTAGAATTTTTAAATATCCCTGTGCACCAGCATATAAGTATGGACTGTCTTGAATATTGTCTTTTACATTTACATCAGCGCCAGCCTCTATCAGCATATGGGCAGCATGTACATTATTTGCTCTTGTTGCGACCATCAAAGCAGTTGAACCAGTTTCATCTCGCTCATCAATTAAAGTCTTTTGCGATAAAATCTGTTTGATAGATTGAGTGTCATTATTTATCACTGCCTGATGTAAAGGATAATCACCCATTGCATTCGTCATATTTGTAAAACCTAAAGTCCCCAGTGCGACAATCAGATTCATCCATATCAGTGACTTACGCATGGTGGCCTCCCAATAGAAATTTATGGCAAAACATTTTGCAATTAGAATAAGCTTCACCAAAAGTATTTGGAAATTAAATTATTTAATCGATACTATTAAGATT
Source organism: Acinetobacter sp. ACIN00229 (assembly GCF_016106645.1). Taxonomy (NCBI): domain Bacteria; kingdom Pseudomonadati; phylum Pseudomonadota; class Gammaproteobacteria; order Moraxellales; family Moraxellaceae; genus Acinetobacter; species Acinetobacter sp. ACIN00229. The sequence continues at coordinate 22,677 of NZ_JADWOM010000008.1, read as the reverse complement.
ATGAATACTTTTTTATCAGCTTTTAAGCGTGGCAGTACCTAATAATGTTTGATCCTCGCCTTTTACGTGCTTTCGTCACTATTTTTGAAACCGGCAGTTTTACCGCAGCTGCCGATCGATTACACCTGACTCAATCAACAATTAGTCAGCAGTTAGCGCGACTTGAAGAATCAGTGGGACATGCGCTTATAGATCGAACAGCACGACCTTTTAAATTGACGGTATCTGGAGAATATCTGATTGGTTATGCTCAAAGGATTTTAACCCTTCAAGAAGAAGCTGAAGCACTGCTTAAAGATCCGGCAGGAAGTATTCCTATCCGTATTGGTTTACCAGAAGATATGATGAGTCCAGCAATGGCTGAAGTTTTTGGTATATTTGCCAAAGAGCATCGTACCATTCGTTTAGACGTAACCTCTGGCTTGAGTCGCAACTTAACAGAACGTTATAGGAATGGTGAATTCGATATTATTATTGTCAAAGAACCTGCTGCCAGTGCTGATCACCACGCTACATTCCCAGAAGAAATGGCATGGTTTGAAAGCGAGAATTCAACAACTACATGGTCTGATCCCATGAGTTTAGTGACCTTTCCTCAAGGCGGACTTTATCGGGATGAGATGTTCGCAACCTTAGAGCGCGAACGGCGACGTTGGTATATTGCTTTTACGGGTAGTAGCCTAGAAAGCGTGTTAGTTAGTGTTGAAACTGGCTTAGGATTATCTTTATTGCCTGTGGCAACAACCCGCGGACGTCGAGTACGTCGATATGATTCATTAGGGACTGTCCCCCCTATGGTTGTTTCAATTTATACATGGGAAAAAGCTGGGATCATTTCCCAGCTTGTAGACAAGATGACAACTGTTTTACAAGAACGTTTTCAATCGTCAATAAGTGTTTAACTTACTTCATTCAAACTTTCAGCAATCAGTTTTTCTGCCATTTCCTGTGTTTTTCTTAAGCCCGGCATACGGAACTCGGTATGGCCATAATCTTGAATAGATTTCCAACGTCCACCCCATGTAAGCCCAACCGATTCAGCAACTTGCCCATATAAACGATAGCCTTGCATAGCCCAAGGGTCTCTTTCAGAAATAACCACTTTTCCATTTCGTTTAAAGGCGACATCTGCTGCCAGACCAAACTGATGATAACTCTGATACCCTTTTGCTTTTGTCGTGTTCGGATTACCTGCCAACATATTCTGACGCACAGGACTACGATATCCCTCTAATAGAACCAACTCATAGCCATATTGTTCTTTCATGATTTTAAAAACCATGAGTAAACGCTGCTTATAACGCGGGTTCATTTTGCTCCATTTACGATCTACTAAACTGGTATCTAAAATAGCTCGCCCATCAAAACTCGTATTATCAATAGGTGAAGAATTAATGGTTCCACTATTTTGAGCAGAATATTGTTGCTCTAATTGTGTAGCCTCTACAATTGCGGCTTCAATTAGGCTTTCATCCACTTCTGGTGGTGGCGATAGTATTTCACCGTTCAAAAGCGCGTAGATTTGAGGATCTGTTTTTTTGAGATATTCAGCTTCAATTCGAGTTGAGCTAATAGGCCGAGTAAAAGCAAACACTAAAATGCTGGCAAACAAGAAAAAGCCTGCAATAACAATCCACCACTGCTGCAAATGCCAATGGGATTGCAACTTTTCAGGCGCAGCCGCCTGATTCATTGTTTGAGCAAATTGTCTAACCTGATTAAGCTGTTTACGGCCTTGCGGCAGTAATGACAAAACAAAATCTTTGCTTCTCGTCCTTAGCTCATAAGACATTAAAAACGCTAAACCAATTGCTAAGCATGTAAAGCAAAAGAAAATGAGAAAAATCATCATTTGTTCATTAATTCACAGCAAAAGGACTTCGTGTAATTTTAATATCTACCGATGCTTTAGGTAGTTCAACCTCAGCTTCGGGTTCAGCTGGAGCTTTATTCTCAACAAAAGGTTTAGCCTGTGCCACTTGTTGCTGCGGCGTTTTGGTCACTGGCTTTTGCTGAGTTGGCTGTACCTTCGGTTGAGTCGTTTTAGCTGCACCCGTCTGTAGTTGAGGCACAACCTGAACTTTCTTTTCACCCGTAAGCTGTTCGTCAAATGGAGAAACTCGCTGTTGATTGACAGTAGCTGGCTTATGCTGAGCAGGTTTAAAGATATTACTTAATTCATTATCTTTAGGTTGTTCAAAGCCATCACGGCTCATTGAATCTGTTTCATTGTCTTGACTGACAGCAATCTGATTTTGTTCATCAGAAGAATGAGCAGTTTCTTGATTTAAAATCTGTTCTTCTGTTGATTTACTCTCAATTGCTGTTGATTCTGACGAATGCGGTTGAGACAAGAACAGGAATAGCGAGATGCTGACAAACACCCCGGCAATAACACCAATGACAATATAAAGTATTGGTGATTTCGGCTTTTTTTTATTCGATTGTAAAACTCGAATAGAAGTTGGTTTTTCCTGAGCCATTTCGTACCATCATCAAGGTAAATAAATTGTAATATGTGCTTGCTCTTGAGGAGCAGAAATCACATTTTGATAATTAGATAATGCTTTATCATTTTGATTATTCAGCATAAATCTTAGCCCTGCAAAGGTAAGCAATGCAAAAATCAATAAAAAGATCAAAATCCAAAAGAAAGGTACTTCGCGATGAATAATATTTCGTATCTGATCGGGAATGGCCGAGAACGGCGAAAAGGCAACTTTTTTCCCTTTCAAATAGTCAATTTCGTCACCGACTCTTGATACTAAATGGTTGAGACTTTCCGTAGATTCGATTCGGTACTTACCCTGAAAACCTAATAAAAGGCAGTAATGAAATACTTCTAAAGCAGCTAGACGCTCTTTTCCACGGCTACGTAATTGTTCCAATATTTCAAAGAAGCGATAACCCGCTAACTGAGAACCAAACAAGCTCAATTGTAACGGGCTAATTAACCAAGCATTTTGCAAATTAAAATAACTTGGGTCTTGTTGCGTTACGATCGTTTCATCAATCAAAGCACAAAATGCATATTTAGCATCATGAATATCATCGGCTGAAAATTGTAACTTTTTGGCTTGTTGCTCAAATTGATTGAGTAAATTTAAGATTTTTTCACGAAACTGTTGAGCATCTGCTGGCACATACTGATTTCGAATCAAGAAAACCAAATAAAAGCCGTCATGCAATAAATCAATAAGATTGATTGCCTGTAGTTTTGCTTGAGACTGGCTATTATTGTTCCCGCCCGTTCCAATTTGCCCATCATCAAATAAAGAAGGAGCACCTGTGGATTGTGACATTTTTCTCTCCTTTACTCTTAAGCGTTCATGACCGCAATCAATTCAATACTGATATCTTGGAAACCAGCCGGAACATAAATACAAATCGTTTCTGAATCTAACATGCGCTGATAAAGCTCATGATGTGGTTCAATCTCGAAATAGCTCACACCAGAACGTACTGGTATTGCTGTTGGAACTTGAATTAAGTGATGCAATGGAATCGCAGGTAATGCAGCAACTACACGTTGTTCTACATCTAAAGTGCTACCGATCTTGAATCGTAAAGGCACAATCTGGATTAACTCATGTGTCTGCATTGCGCTACTTGATACAGCAATATAAAGTCGAGTGTCTCGAGTAATCTTATCGGTCTCAAGACTTCCCACCCAATATGAAGGTCGGATTTCTTTAAGCGCAATGCTGATGTATCGACTCGAAATAATCGTATCGAGCAAATCACGTAGAATCGTGTCTAACTGCGAAAAACTTTCTTGTAAGTTATGGTGTTTATAGGCAGGCAACTGATCGACATCATATGCCGTCGAGAATGTTAATAATGAACCTGCTAAACGCAATAATTCGAAGAACAAACGCTCTGGATGAATTTGTGGATATTGCACAAAATGATTTAGACCAGCATGAGCTGTATTTAACGCATTTACTAACCAGAACGAAACGATATCACCAGAACGGAATTCAATTAATTTCTGTTCATTTTCTCGGTTATTGGTTTGAATCGTCTTAATTTTTGCCTTAATAACGTTCAGTGTTCTTTTTAAATTTGAAATGAGTGTTTCAGATGCATCCACATGCAAAATTGGTGGAATAAACTTTCGGTCAATTTCAAAAGCACCCGAACTTTGACGTTTAATCTTTCCAATAGGCAGATATAAGAAACCATCCAGATTATGGTCTGGATTACTATGTACATCCAATAATTTAAAAACAGCACGGCGACGTAGCAAACTAATATCTGCTTCAGTAGCATTCGTAAATAGATCATGCGTTTCGACAAGATGTGATTGATATCTGCCCTTTTGTGCTTGGTTTTGATCAATTAGATTTTGCTTATTTGCTTGTAAAAGTGGCAATGCTAAATAAATTAGCATCTCACCACGTAAATTAAGATCATCCAATAAAATTGGCTCAGGCAATAAATCATATGCAGGTGCCTGATAAATTTCACCGTCTTGCCAGATCATCTCTACAGACTCAAGAGCAAGAATATGGGTGCTCAATTGGGCCTCATCGAAACTTAATTTCTGAATACCATATGAAAAAGGTACGACCGCACGAACCGTATGGTTCAAACGCTGTTCATGATAGGTATCTTGAATTTGGAAATGTTGAGGTCTTAAAAATAAACCTTCGCCCCACAGGACTTTTTCAGCTTTAAACATATGTCTTTACCAATCTTTATTCGTATTCATTTTTAGGCTGCACACCTAACATTTCCTGAACCATTTGTAATGGATGCTCATCTTTAATGACTTGTGCTAGCCATTCATGTAACGGCATTTGACTCCATTTAATGGTTTTTTGAAGCATATAACTCACAGGACTATGAGGCTCGTTTGCCTGAAAGTAATCCGCAATTTCTTGCAGCACTTTCATTGCTTGCTCACGGTTCGCCAAGTGTGTTTGAGCTTGAGGCTGAAAAGCAGGCTGATCTGAAACAACTTGTACAGGCACTTGATTTTCCATAGATGAACTCGTGATGACAGTCGCCTGCTCTTGGACTGGCGTAAGTCCAGTACCAAAAGCTTCTGCTTTATAAATCTTGCGTAATGTGCTGTGAATGGTTTCAAATGCTGAATCAATTGCACCAAAACTTGGTGAGTCGAGTCCCATTAAATGGTCAAGGGTTTGCTTTAAAACATCCCACTCGGTTAAGACTGAGCTAAAATCTTGATAATTAGAATATTGAAAAGTTTTAGACGTATTAAAAATAGCTTGATCGAACTGTTCTAACTCCGATGGTCCCGACTGACTATCGTACTCTTCAGTTTGCTTACGACGAATGTTCTCGTGATATAGAAAATTATCGTAATCAAGCAAATTGTAATAAGGCACTGTATTGGTTAAAGAGACTTTCTTCAACAAGCCAGGCAACTGATTAATTAAACCCTGTAATAAACCAATGCGTTGATCTAAGTCATCATCTTCAATAACAGGATGAATTTCCTGCCAGTATTGATTAAGCATGGTATGGCTTAAAGTTAAGCCTTTCGCCATACCCTCAAAACCATAAAGATGAGTCCAAGCTTCTAAGAGCCAAGTTAATAGACGAATATCTTTAGTATTCTCTTTTAGCAAAACACTCGTTTTATTTGATACAAAATCCCAGTCGGCTTGTTTTCGCTCAGCAACCCAATCGCCTTGATCTAGCAATAGATCATCTTGTGTTTTCGCCTTTTTGATTTCATGAAATTCATTAGAAAATGAAAAGTCATCACCACAAGGTAAGCTATCGCTAATGGGTTCAAGGAGTTCAGAAATATCAATATTCATCTAATTTTAGCTCTATTCAATTTAAACTTCTGACTTCAACTTTTTACTGGTCCTTTTTTTAGCAGCTTTCGCAACTGGATCTAGTAAATATTGAATTTCGTCATCTTTAGCATCAATCATGATAACTTTTGGCAACTTTTGCTCTGCTAAAGCCACTAAAATTTCTGTAGCCAATGCAGGTAACACCGTAGAATTTAAAATATTATCAACATTACGTGCACCACTATCGACTTCTGTACAGCGACTTAAAAGCAGCTCTACCAAATCTTCAGAATACTGGACATGTGTACCGTATTGTTTTTCAATTCTTGCTGTGATCTTGCCTAACTTATGTTTAATAATTCGTACAAGTAGATCGTCATGCAATGGGAAATATGGCACAACTCTCATTCGGCCTAAAAATGCAGGCTTAAATTGCTTATATAAACTTGGTTTTAAATGTTCAATCAACTCTTCAGCTGTCGGCCAGTCTTCTACTGGCGTATTTAAGCACGCTTGCATAATCGCGCTTGAGCCAGCATTTGAAGTCAACAAAATAGTGGTGTTTTTAAAGTCAATTACTCGTCCTTCACCATCTTCTAAAGTACCTTTATCAAATACTTGATAGAACAGTTCCTGAACATCACTATGGGCTTTTTCAATTTCATCAAGCAACACAACACTGTAAGGGTTGCGGCGAACAGCTTCTGTTAAAACCCCACCTTGACCATATCCCACATATCCAGGAGGTGCACCTTTAAGCGAAGATACAGTATGTGCTTCTTGATATTCAGACATATTAATGGTGATTAAATGCTGCTCACCACCATATAATTCATTTGCCAACGTTAATGCAGTTTCAGTTTTACCTACACCACTTGGCCCGACCAAAAGAAATACACCTTGTGGCTTATTAGGATCTTCAAGTCTTGCTTTTGAAGTTTTAATACCCTGAACTAATTGTGTAAGCGCGTAATCTTGCCCCATTACACGCTCGCCCAATTTATCTTCAAGCGTTAATATCTGCTTAATTTCATCATTAACCATTTTTCCAACAGGAATTCCGGTCCAATCAGAAATAATTTCATTAATGATTTGAGAATTTACTCTTTCAAATACTAATGGTTGCTGACCTTGAATTTCAGCAAGATCTTTACGCAGTAAATTAATCTGATCATAAGCTTCAGATTCATTAGAATGATTCTGTGCTTCTAATTCCTGAATTTTATGAACAAGTTCTAATTCTTTTTTCCATTGCTCTTCAGTTTCATGAATCTCTTTTTGCAAAGATTCTAAATTAGCTTTTAAAGTTTCTAATCGTTCATGATGAATTGGAATTTGACGATGTTCGTTTTCTAAAATTTGCTGTTCAAGCTTTAAATTATGCTCTTGAGCCTTTAACTGATCAAGCTTTACAGGTTGAGCATTTTGGGTCAACGCAACACGTGCTGCTGCCGTATCAAGAACACTAACTGCTTTATCCGGAAGTTGACGACCACTAATATATCGATGTGAAGAGTGAACTGCTGTAACAATCGCCTCATCATCAATTTGTAATTTAAAATGCTGCTGCATGACAGGAATCATCGCGCGCAACATATCTACCGCAACTTCTTCGGTTGGCTCTTCTACTTTTACCACCTGAAAACGTCGGCTCAATGCAGCATCTTTTTCAAAATATTGTTTGTATTCTGCCCAAGTTGTCGCAGCAATCGTACGCAATTCACCACGTGCAAGTGCTGGTTTTAAAAGATTTGCAGCATCATTTTGTCCAGCTTGTCCACCTGCACCAATTAAAGTATGCGCTTCATCAATAAATAAGATAATAGGGTGAGCTGAAGCTTGAACCTCTTGAATCACTTGCTTTAAACGATTTTCAAATTCGCCTTTAACACTTGCACCTGCCTGTAAAAGTCCCATATCAAGCACATGTAAATGGACATTTTTAAGGGCGTTTGGTACTAAACCTCGAGCAATTTTTAAAGCTAAACCTTCGACCACAGCTGTTTTACCAACGCCTGGCTCTCCAGTTAAGATTGGGTTGTTTTGGCGTCTACGCATTAAAATATCGAGCATTAGGCGAATTTCATATTCACGCCCAATAACTGGATCTATACCGCCTTTTTTCGCTTTTTCAGTGAGATTAATCGTATATTGATCAAGTGCTGGTGTTTTAGCAGTTTTGGTATTTGCTACAGTCGCATTTATTGGTTCAGCTTCACCAGAAGATGTTTTTGTTTCATCTTGTTGTTCAACACTCTTCTCACAAATTTCAAGAAACTTATGTTTCATTGAATCAATTGGTAAGAGATCAAATAAACTCGAAGCACGAGTCGCAATTTGATATAAATCAGGCGCAGTTAATAAAGCAACTAATAAATGACCACTGCGAATAACTGGATTTTGCTCAGCCGAAGCCAATAACCATGCTTGTTCAAACAAACGAACAATAGATTTAGCAAAAATAGGAGTTCTTGAATTACCTTTCGGTAATTGAGAAATTGTTTCTTTTAAATCATCAGCCAAAGCTTCAGATGAAATTTTATATTTCTTTAATAAAATCTTTAAATCATTCTCTAAAGATTGATTAAGTAACTCTAAGAATAAATGCTCAATTTCAATTTCATAATTTTGTTGAATAACACAAGCATTAGCCGATTTTTCTAAAGCAGTTCGCGCAACTGTAGAAAGTTTTGTAATTAAAATTTTTAAATTACTCATCATTACTCTCAATATTTTTAAATAATTTAATGCTTAAAATCATAATGCCTGTATATTAACAAAATTCAGCTTTATCAGACAAACTACTCATCATTTCAAGCGTTAATATGTTTTGGTAGATATTTATATCTATATAAAAATATCTCTGCCCTTATCCTTGATTAACTAAACTCTGTTTTGGCAATAATTTACAGCCGCATGATAATGAATCATTTACACGCGCTGCTGATTTACCCATGACAAGCATATTCGGATCTCCCGATACAATCGTTGCAACTATTTTGTGTAACGGGCAAGTCGCCTTGTCTCCTACACAGGCAATTGCAATTCCATCAATTAAAAATGTACTGTTTCCTGAAATGACTTGCCCTCCACCAGTTGTTGGGCATCCAATCGTAATGTAAGGGCTAGCCATGTTCTTCTCCCTATATTTATAGAACAGTAAACTCAATTCGACGGTTTTTCTTTCTGCCTTCTGGAGAAGTATTATCTGCAACAGGCTTAGATGAACCTAAACCTTCGGCAGATAAATGGTCGGCAGGAATACTTTTACTAATCAAATAGTTTTTTACTGCTAACGCACGATCTTGGCTAAGTTTCAAGTTTTTAGTCGCATCACCTGAACTATCTGTATGTCCTACGATTTTGACTTTTTTACCGCCTACTTTATTCAAGGCAACAGCCATTTCGTCTAAAATTTTTTGACCCGCATCAGTTAAAACCGCACTACCAGATTCAAACTCAATAATTCGATTTTTAAGTGCGTCATCAATGATTTTCTGCTCAGCTTGATTGACTGATAACTGTGAATACAGTTGATATGGTGGCTGTACTAACCCTTGAAAAGATTGAATGGTAGGTTGAATATCTGCTGGATTCAGCATTTTTCCACTTAGCTCAAATCGAGTACCATTTACGCTTAATTTACCCTGTGAAACTTTTTTTAAGTCAGGTGTAATAACTCGTGTAACTGAATCACTCCATCCATTTGGAGCAGCGACAGGTCTCACTTGTATTTTATCTACTACCTGATCAGCGCCATAAACAGATTGCATTTTTAATAAGATAGCCTGTTTACTCGCCTCGTTAGGAACCACACCTTCTACAACAATAGGCTGAGCCAAAGCATAATTAGCTATTGCATAGATAAAACAGCCTTTTATGAGCTGTGTAAGTTTAGTTTGATTTCGTTGATTCATTATTATTCACCCAAAAAAGTCTGTCTAAATAGTTTTAAGCCTTGATTTAAACTTAATTGGCGTTGGCATAATGATTGTTCTAGCGTAGCTAAACCAGCATTTTGCTCCAAATAAGTATCAATCCACTGAGCTTCTATTAAAGAAACCCAATGTTTACTATCCATATTCTGAGTAAAAATATCGCTCAGGGCTAAAATATCAGCCCCTTGAAAACCGAAGAACAATACGGGTTGCTCTCGATGTAACAAACCTATCAACACCTCAGTATTATGTTCCTTTAAAAAGCGACAAATAATACTGACCCAAAAGGCTGCTATTTCATAACTGTAAGCAGGATTATTAATAGGCAAAATTAAAACTTTATTTAAGCGACTAGTTCCATTTTGTAAAATTGGCTGAAGTAATAATCCTAGCCCAATCATACTTTGCGCTAACTCATAAATACTGAGTTTCATTAATTGAGCAAATGAATGCATCGTATGATTTTCATAGAAACCTACACACTCGCGTTCAGTTAAAACCTGAATTTGATTTTGTAAGTGACCTAATTTCCCAAGTAACAGATCGGAATCTTTAATTCCTTTTAAAGTCCGATTGTTTTGGAATAAATCAACGAGTACATGTTTATAGCTATAGGGCGCATACAACAAATTATCATACGGTAAATCAATTTCTAATAAATGGCTCAGTACCATTGGAAAAGATCGACCCGAACTATCTTCACTTGCAAGAAGGTTCGCCGCTAAAAACATATTTTCTTTCGGATTCGCAATAAAGAAGTCGAGTGAAGGCAACGTGTTATAAGCTTCTTTAAAGCTGCCCGATTGCATTGCATATTCCAATGCTTCAGTAATCCACTGATCAAGCAATTGTATTAAAGCATTCTGACCTTTTGTTTTTAAAAAGTCGCCGCGTGCAGGACTTTTGCCGTAATACAAAGGAGTTGTTTTTAATGTTTGCATTATTGCTCCTCCTTTCGCATAGAGGTTATTTTCCATGTCATGGTTTAACTCCCGCAGAAGGCTGAGCAAGTGCTGAAACAGGATTTTCTGTTTTTGCTGGAGCAGCTGCTTGAGCTGGCGCCTGCTGAGCAGACACCACACGAGCTGCTTTATCAGCAGTGACTTTATCCACTAGTTGCATACCTGCATAACCACGGCTTGAACCAATACTGCCTGAATTACTGCTGATTAGACGGAAATTCATTTTTACAACTAATGATGGGTCGGTTTTACTACGCCAAAGCATTTCAAATCCGCCATTTTGTTCTTTACGCTGAGCACTATCAATTAAGCGGTTAATACCGTATTCACCTGGCTCATCAAAAATCGTATGCGTTTGACCTTGTAAATCTACAGCGGTAATACGAGCACCTGGAATACTGCCTTGATTTGGCCAAATGAAGTTCACCCACTGTTGCACACCGTTCTCATAAGTCATGCGCTGACCATCAATATCCACGGTATATGAAAGCAATTGTGGATTTGGAATTGGGTAGAACTGGAAGTTAGATTGATTAGTTGCAGGTGCTGCTGGAGCTTGACTATTCAACTCACCTGTTGCCATGCCATTAGATGGCGTAACGTATCTTTGGAAATTCATCACAAATTGAGGATTTAAACTAATTCCTAAATCCTTCCATGTCTTAGACGTTAATGTATAACCACGACGAATCACAAATGGATCAAGATTTTCTTTTACAAAACGAGAAATGCTACCGTTTTCGCCCAAGATTTGTCCAATTTCACTACTTGTCGCTTGCAAAGAAGCTGATGAATTAAATGGATATTTCTTAGCAAGATTTGCTGTAAATGGCTGATAGGCTTGCATGACCCATAATTTATTAATTTCGTCTTGTGTTGGCGTAATTAAGCTCTCGAAAGCCTGTGTCAGTGGGCTAACTACTAATTTTTGTAGTAATCGCTGATCAATTTCACTAAAACCAACCGCCATTTTTTCATCTACAATTTTTTGCGTTTGGTTAAATACAGAAGTTTGCTCATTCAGGGTTTGCTTGACTAATGTCATCGCATTAGGCCCAACTTCCCCTGCATTCTTAAGCTCATTAAACTTACTACGAACAAGGGCTAAATTTGTCATATATTCATCAAGTAATGATTTACCCTGTTGATCATCACGTTTGCGAACCAACTGATAGAACATTTGGTATTCTTGAGAAATAGCGCCCTGAGCATTAGTTGCCACTTGATTAGCAGCCTTATCATCATGATTTAAAACCTTACGTTTAAACCATGCAATAAATCCTTTTTGTGGAGCTGCCAACTCAGCTTGTACAACTGGATTATCCCAGTTTGTTTCAATTGCAACTCTTTCAATTAATGTTCTAATTGGAGAGTTCTGTGGCTCACCTAAAACATCAATATTTTTTACTTGCTGAGGGAATTGGGCAGCCTTAGCATAATGAATACCATTTAAGAATTTTCTCCATTCCGCAATGTATTCTTGCTTATAGAGTGCTGTCAGTTGCTTTCTAATTTGCTCTGGACTACCTGAGAAAGTTAAATCATCAGATTGACGGCTATTTAACACCCAATCTTTACTATCTGTTGGCTTATCTGCGGCTTCTTCAATCGCTTTTTCTACATAGTCATTCCATGCCTTTTGGGTAAACACACCCGGTAATGCATAACTACCTAATACAACATTTTTATTTGCTTCACCCACAATCTGACTTACAGTCAACGCAGGAAAACGTACTGCTGCACGCATTTTTATTTCGTTATAAACACGATCACGCGCCGGCATTCCTCGAACAACAGAGAGTAATACTTGGCGTGTTTGATCAACAATTTGCGAATCTGCATCTAAAACTGGGAATTGCTTATCATTTGCCAAAGTCATTGCGTACGACAAGATTTGTTCAGCTTCCTGAATCATATCTGCACGTGGCATTTGACCTTTATTTGCGTCTAACCAAGAACGCCAGAAACGTGTAACCTGATCACTCAGATGACTTGCATCCATGTATTGTGGATTACTCATCATTAAATACGCTTTTAATGCATTATAAGCATCTTGAGGATTGGTATCTGAAGGTTCTAAATATTGTTGAGTCTGAGCAGTTTGCTTGATTTCAACATTCGTGTGATTCGCTTTTAATGTCGCTTCATTATTTTTTACGCGTTGCAAATATTGAGCAATATTTTGCTGTGTCGGTGTTAATACAATTTGCTTAACACCTTTTAAATATTCAGCTTTTAGCTTTTCACGAAGCTCATTGCCCTGATATAAACCAAAACTAAACTTAAGTGGTCTATTTTCGTCAAACTCATCTAACTGCTGTAGACGTCTTTGAAGAATAAGTAAAGCTTCTAATTGGGTAGACAGTTGCTGACCAGAAGCTCTTTCTAATTGAACAACCTTATTTAAATCAGCTTGAACTTCACCAATTAATTGTTGGTTATTACGATAAGACCAAACCCACACACCAAGAATAATTGAAACGCCAGCTAGAGCACCAATAAATGCAATGTAGCGTTGACGTTTTCTACCCGTATTTACATGCTGTTTAACAAGATCTTTATCTTTCAAAATAACATCTGAAAATAGACCATTTAAGAAATAACCATGGTTAGGCGTAATTTTTGAATGATCTTTTAAATCACTTTGTGCAATTTGAGTAAGCTGAAATTCTTGTGCGATTTGTTCTGTCATTGGACTTTCAATGACACCTTCCTGCAAAGCACTGGTGAAGTAAAACCCACGGAAAACAGGTTGAAATTGATATGGATTATCTTCAAAAAGTGTACCGATAAAGCTTTTTAAAGCTGGTTTTAATGTTTTAAATTCTAATGGGAAGGTCATTACACTTGGTGAGATATTTTGCGAATGACGACGACTTAAATGAGTCGAACTTACCCCTTTTAGACCATCATAAAGAATGGTGTAATGTTTTTCGAATAAATCTACCGCGTTATGAGAAGAACTCTGCTCATATGGAAGCGTTGCTCCCCAAGCTTGGTTATACTCTTGAGCTTCATAAAATTCAAAAAACTCGGTAAAACCTGCAATCAAGTCCATCTTTGAAAAGACTAAATAAACAGGTACAACGACTTCTAGACGTTCGGTTAGATCTTGAATACGAGCACGTAAATTTTTAGCAAGCTTTAACGAATTTTCAGGACTTTGACTAATTAGCTCAGCAATACTAACAATTAAAATCAAACCATTGACCGGAGCTTTGGAACGGTTCTTTTTTAAAATATTTAAGAAACCTAACCACTCAGAATGATCTTCGCTATAAACAGAATAACGGCCCGCTGTATCGAGCAAAATACCTTCTGTAGAGAAAAACCAATCACAATTTCGAGTACCACTTAAACCAGCAGATACCATTTTTTGATGCGTTTCTTCGAAAGGAAACTTTAAACCAGAATTATAAATAGCTGAACTTTTACCTGCGGCTGGGTTACCAATAACCATATACCAAGGAAGCTCATATAATGCAGCATTCCCTTTTTTATCACCCAACTTAGATTTACGAATCAGTTGAATTGATTCTTTCATTTGTTGACTAACAAGCTGAAGCTCTTCTTTATCTTTATTTTTGCCATATTCAGCTTGGTTGTCTTTTTCAATTGCTTCTGCTAGCTCTTCACCCTGAGCAGCATGCTTTCTTCGTTGAATAAGCCAATAGATACCATAAACAATAAGACCCAAAGCATAGGCAGTTGCTAAAGCCCAGAATATATGACGAGGAATTGAAGTATATGAAGACATCAATGCCACGAACAATGACAAGGCGATAATTGCTTTAGGATTCGTGATGTACTGCCACAAGTAGCCTAAAATTGTATGCATTCTATTCTCGTTCTATGTCCAAAGTTTAAATTAGTTATTCAACACCATCACATCATCTTCTGAATTTTCAGTGACACTTTGCACAAATGTATGTGCTGACACCGTATTTTCACCAAAGACAAAAGGAATGATATGTTCAGGGAAATGCATGCTCAGCATAAAGCCATAAATATCAGCTAAATGTTGGGTATGCCCTAAAGAAAATTTCACATAAATATAGTGATGTGGTTCTACAGGTGTTTGAAGAAAGTGTTGCTGCAATTTTTTCGAAACTTTTATATCGGTCTGATCTGACAATATCAGCACATAAGGTTCCTCACCTTCATGCTGAGGTAAATCATGAAATTCAAAATTAGAAAAAATCTTCGCTGTATCTTGTTGGCCTACAACAACTTTCAGATTTTTAGTCGGCTCTAATTCTTGAATTTTTACTAAAGGATCTGCCAGTAAACAGCTTGCTGCAAATTCAGCAGGAATATAATCTTTAGTCATCCAAGACTTTTCATCGACTAGATCCTGATCAATTTCGGAATCGGCTACGAGCAAAAAGAACATCTCGTGTTCTCTTTTATGAATACCCTTTAATAGGTGTATCAGCTCTTGATAAGCCAGTTGCTCTCCAAAAAAATGATATTCAATATGGATCTTTTGAGCAGGAATGCCGATCTCAGCAAAAAACTCTAAAATTAATTCATTACTTTGTTCATCATTCCAGATATGTAATAAATCCTCCGAAAGAAGGATATGTAGATTTAAGCGATTTAAACGATAGACTTCGACTATCGGCATTTGAACATCATCATATTCAGACTCAGGATCAACCCATGCCGGATGCATATGATATTCACGTGCTTGCTGCGACTCATAAAATAAAGTTGAACGTTTTAAATGCTCTGCAAGAAGATATAAGTTTTCTATATTTTGTTCTAATTGCTGTTTTATTAATGACATCATACGAACTTGTCGTGGAGATGCATACTCGCTCTCCTCATGATTATCTTCATCCAAATCTTTAATTCGATAAGATAAAAGAGGTAATCCATAAGAATTTAACAGTTGATCATCCAGCTCTGGACTTTTAAAGTTTTTCAGCTCCGCAATAATGCTTTCATTCTCCCCCAATGCATGTACAGCAAAAGAAGAGTAAATATTAAAATCTAGCTGTTCGAGTGGTGCATCTGTTACCGCAGTTTGTTTTTGATTAGTATCATTTTTATCTTGATTTATAGCCTGTTCTTTCTTGTCTTTGTAAGTTTTATAGGCACTATAGATTAACCAAGGAGATAAGATCACCAAGGTAATAATTGCTGGTAATAGCAAGAAATAAAGGAAAAAATCACCTTTATCAGGGTTATATTGAACGTCACGCCAATAGAAAATAATAATTCCACTAACCACTGTAAAAATAGCAATAAACGAGAGTAATATTTTTTTAATCATATTGTCTCTCCAATAAGGCTATAGCAAGTTTCATGACTATGTACTTTCGGTTCTCGTGATATAAGAAAAGAACCTTGCCCCAAACCACTCACATTATTGTGAGTGAGGCAAATAGGTTGTATTTCTGACTCATCTAATACGAGTCGAAGATCTATTGATAAAGTTGGACTACACCAAGTTTCTACAATTTTTTTAAGCTTTAAACTTAACTCTTGATTTGGTAAAAAACTGAGATATTGCTGACGCTTTAATGGTCCAATTTGAATTTCAATTTTCCCATCAATTTGCTGAATAGTTTCGCCACAAAATGTATTAACACCAAGTAGACTCGGCTGAGCTCCACCTAAAGTTGTTAATTGGTCACTCGCCAATTTAAAAGACTCTTGTATGAACTCTTTGATCGTAATTTCGTGTTTAAAAATACACGACAACATCGTTTTTAATGCATGAACTGTATTATTCTGGCCCTGCATTAATCCAGAAAACTCTGCAAAATAATCATCAAGCTCTGTTTGCTGATGTTGCGACCGCACATAGCCATTCAACGCATGTAAAATATCCAGATAATCATTTTTATGCTCGATCTCATATCGAATCGGCAAATTATAGGTAATGCTTGACTCTACATATTGAGCAGTAAGCTTATGGTTAAATAAGCTCAGAAACTCTTTAGTTTCTGCTCTTTGCTGACGCGGGGCCTGCTTAATCTTATTCGTATATGTATAAGGCAAAGCGCCTTGTATGCCCGTAAGACCAACAATTAAATTCGTGATATAAATCCGCTCATCCGTTAATTCTAAATTTTCAATTTCTGTAGCAGGAAAATTTAAATTAAAGGATGTCTCAAACTTAAAATGATCACCCCAAGATGTACCAAATGTGCGACTTGAATCGTGTCTTAATAGCCGTGTTGCTTGAATAAATTCAAAAGACTTTGGCTTTGTAAAGAGCTCAGCTGTTATAGAAGAGTCTTGCCACCAACGTTCTGACTGCATTGATATAACTCCTGCTGAGATGAATAATCCTTAACAACCAAATCAACGAAACTATTAATTTGAACCTTTAAATTAAAAACACGACTTAACAATTGGCTAAAAATGTATAGGCTATGTCCTCTAAATACAGATGAATCAATTTGCAATTCGGCCTTCACGCCCCTTACAAACATTGGAAATGGTTTTCCATCTACAAGTTTGTGAGTAAGTGAAAATTCAAGGTGCTTGATTGATTCAATAATTAGGTAATTTTCTTTTGATAATGGTAAGTTGTATAACGCAAGTAACTCTTTAATATGAGATACCGCGTCACCTTTCATTAAAGCTAAACTATTCAATGAAAGGTGCGAAATAACACGCCACTGCTCACCCTGACTTTGACCAAATTGATATGGTTTTGTAGGTCTTTTTAAAACAATCGCACGGCGAGCCAAACTACTATCGTTGAGGTTCAATATATTATTAGACTGCCCCAATGCTTCATGTGGTAAGTCACGATTTGAACATAATAATTTTGTGCTAATAAAATCCGAACGTGTTGACGAAGGATTTAGATTTTTAGAAATAATTGAATACCCCATTTCGACGAAATTGGGTTGTAATTTTTGATAGTTCACTGAATAGAAAAAACGAGCCTTATCAACATGGTAGTGACTCATCGCGAAAAAAGGTAGTACAGGAACATAGCTTTCTTCTTGACTCGTTTTTTCACGAACCATATTCATTTCAGTAATTGAATAGACTTGATAAAACTCAGGATGATGAGCATCTGTAATCAGCGGATATTCTAATTGCTTATGTACAATTTTTTGAGGTTCAGCGTATTTTTCAAATAAATTAATGACTGGTGTAGTAAATAATTTAAAATTAGCGATATTTAATTCAGAATAATTTCGAACTACGGCTTGATCATTTAAATTTAATTTAAAATGTATAAGCAGCTCAAAACCACTTTCTTCTGAAGATAGAAGCTTTAAAAAACTTAAATCGAGTTTTAGATAATTAAATTTTTCAGGAAAACAAAAATATTCCATCAGCAAACGATACGCATGGTGAGTATGCTGATCGAGAGGCAATAGACTTTCCTGCTCTGAAAAGCCAGTTAATTCAAATGGATTTTCATTCAGCTCAACAACTTTCTGCCCTATTTTAATAGCAAAAGTTGTCCCCTTTTTAAAAATACTATCTAGCACTTGAAGTGGAAAATTAGAAATTGCATCTAAGTAAATAGGCAATTTTTCATCTTTTAAACATAGATGAGCATTGTTAAAAATTTCGAATTTAAAATTTAAAGTCGCATTTTGACTTAAATGCATATGTGCACTAGGTGTGCTTTTAAACTCGAGCGCTTGCAAACTTATCGGGAGTAATTTAACTTCTTGTGTAGTGTTAAACTCACACTGAACCCCTTTAAAACTACGCGACTTTAAGACGGTGTGTGCAGGAACAATATGCGCTTCTGTGAGCTGCTTTATCTTATTTATATCTTCGAAACTTACCACCGAACAAGCAGGAAAGTGACGTAAGTATTGAGGGAACATCACCTCAAATAGAGAACGCGTAAATACGTCATAGCTATCAGCAAGCTTTTTATCAATACGGGCAGCAATTAATGAAAACGCCTGTATAAGACGCTCAATATGCGGGTCATCAATTTGCTCTTGATTTAAAGATAAGCGCTGAGCAATTTTCGGATATTTTTGCGAAAATTCACGAGATTGCTGACCAAATTCTTGTAGTTGTTTTTCGTAAAACGGTAAAAGCTCTTCTATCACAACACACCCACTACGCTTAGGTTCTCGCTGAAATTACATATTGCTGCGTTGTCGGTTTTAGCAATGCGTCAAAAACGACAGGTTCATACAGTGGATGAATATTTAGATAGGCCTGAATACTTAAACATAGTGCCCCCATATTGTGTCCATCTAACAACATCTCTACCCGTATTTGCCTTAATCTAGGTTCATGAGCTGCTATTGATTGTTCAATGGATTGGCAAATCTTGTCTCGATCTAGCGGATTGGCTGTAGAAAGCCCCACAAAATCAATAATCCCGAACTGAAGTATAGATTTTTTAACTAGCGGATAATCATCGACCACATGATCCAATTTAGCGACTCGACTATTCAGCAAGTCTTCTAAATCTTTTGCTACCGATTCTCTTAACTGCTGAATAGAAAGACCCTTTGCATAATCTTCACTTTCAGGAATTAAGCGATCAAACAAAGTTGAACGAAATCCGTATGGATAAAGCCGATCTAAATTCATTCGAGTTCACAACAAGCATGCTTAAAGACAGCAGAGGCTAACTTTATGTCAGCCTCCACCAAATATTCACTTAGATAATTATGCTGCGTAAGAAGCAGTATTATTAGAAAGTGACCATTTCTTAGTAACAGCACCTTTAGCAGTACCGTTAATATCTTGTTGGTTATAAGTCCACTCAACAGCTGCGTATTTCAAACCAAACGCTTCAGTTGGAACACCTTCTTCGTTAACTGTTGGAGTTACACTAGAAACTAGAACATGCTTCAATTTAATTTGTAAGTACTTGATACGTTTATCGCCATTTGCACGATAAAAATCAATTTGTACTTCATCAAATGTATAACCAGCTGAACATGCTTCCCATAATTTCGGGCTAGTTGCATCTAGGTCTTTAATAAAAAGCATATCTGAATGTTCAACACGCTCAGCAGTATGACCACCAACACTACTTGAAGTAGCAGATTTAGGTTGACGAATGTTGTGAGACCAAGAGTTAACTTCTAACCAGCCTTTGTGCTCAGAGTCACGAGACTCGCCATCAACTTTATATTTACCGCGAAACTCAACGTATATATCTTTCATTTAGAACTTTCCTATTTGTAATTTAAAGTTATTCTTTCGCTGACCTTTATTAATTTGAGGACTGAGGTAACTCAGTAACAAGTCGCAAAGAAACTGACAACTCATCCAGCTGGAAGTGTGGTCGCAAGAAAACCACAGATTTGTAGTGACCTGGTTGAGCAGGATCTTCTACAACTTTTACAGACGCTTCGCGTAGAGGGTATTGAGCTTTCGCTTCTTGAGAAGCACCATCATCAAGTAATACATACTGTGACAACCACTCATTTAAGAATGCTTCAACATTTCCAGCAGAAGCAAAGCTACCTACTTTGTCTCTCATCATTGCTTTTAAATAATGAGCAATACGTGAAACGGCCATGATGTACTGAATTTGACTCGATAAAGCAGAGTTAGCATTTGCTGTATCGTTATCATATTTTTTAGGTTTTTGAGTTGATTGCGCGCCAAAGAAAGCAGCGTAATCGGTATTTTTACAATGCACTAAAGGAATAAAGCCCAAATCGCTTAATTCTTTTTCGCGGCGATCAGTAATCGCAATTTCTGTTGGGCACTTGAATACCACTTCGCCATCTTGTGTTTTAAACGTATGAACTGGTAAGCCTTCGACTAAACCACCACCTTCAACACCGCGAATTGCAGCACACCAACCATGCATATCAAATGCATTTGTTAAACGAGTACCGAAAGCATAAGCAGCATTCATCCACAAATATTCGTTGTGGTTTGCACCCGAAACATCTTCAGCAAAGTTAAACCCTTCTGTAGCTGTTCCTTCCTTTGGATGATAAGGAAGACGACCAAGCACATGCGGCAAGGTTAAAGCGACATAACGAGCATCTTCACTGTCACGGAATGAACGCCATTGAACATATTCAGCTGTTTCAAAGATTTTCGACACATCTCTAGGGCGGTCAATATCTGTAAATGATTCAAGACCAAGAATGCTTGGACTAGCCGCCGAAATAAACGGTGCATGAGCCGCTGCAGCAACATGAGAGATTTGCTCAAGCAAATACATATCAGAAGGCGTACGGTCAAATTCGAAATCACCAATCAGTGCCGAATATGGTGCACCACCAAAAGATCCATATTCTTCTTCATAGATTTTTTTGAACAAAGTACTTTGATCAAAGTCTGTAGCACCTTGAAAATCTTTTACCAGCTCTTTTTTAGTCGTATTCAACATACGAATTTTAATGAGAGGATTTGAAGGTGTTTCTTGACAGAAGTAGTAAAGACCACGCCAAGTTGACTCAATCTTTTGGAATTGTTCATTGTGCATGATCTGACTTAATTGATTTGAAATCAGAGCATCAATTTCTGCAATACGCTTATCGATTGATAAAGTCATATTTTCAGAAACTGTAATTGTGCCTGCCATTACTTCTTTGGCAAGTTCACCGATTAAGCTTTTTGCACGCGAATGTTCTTCTTCATTTCGAGCAATACGACTCTCTTCAACAATCGAGTCTAGAAGATTAACTTGTTCATTTTCAACAAGAGGCATTGCTGCAGATTGAGCATTATTCATGATCAGCCTCCGCACTTAATTTACGGATTTGGTCAGTACTCTTAAGCACTTCATCAAGTAAGTCTTCTAAACGCTCACTGTTAGAAATCTTATTTCTTAAATCTGTTAAACGCTCACGTGCTTCAACAAGTTTCTTTAATGGGTCAACCTGTTGAACAACATTTTCTGGGCGAAAATCTTCCATTGACTTAAATGTTAAATCAACTGCAATTCTTCCACCCTCTTCAGTCAGCGTATTATCTACTTGAAAAGCAGCTCTTGGAGACAATGATTCCATAACTTCATCAATATTATCTAAATCAACATTAATGAATTTTTTATCTTTTAATTTTGTACGTTCAAGCTCAGAAGCTGCCGAAAAATCACCCATCACACCAACAACAAATGGTAGTTCCTTCGCTTCTTTTGCATCACCAATTTCGACATCATATGTAAGCTGAACACGTGGAGGTCGAATTCGCTGAAGCTTCTTTTGTACGCTTTCTCTCTTAGCCATAAGATTCTATTCCTGATTATTTAATTAAAGGGTCAAAAGGCGAACTTTTTGATTTATTAACATTGGCTACAGGGGCAGTTTTTGGTTTAACCGCAGTTGCTTTTGCTGGAGTTGCTACTCGTTTTGTTGCTGCTCTGGAAGCTGTAACTCTGTTGCGGGTTACAGTTTGTTTTCTATAACTTCTTCTTTCATTATCAACTGAGCCACCTTCTGTAGCCGCCTTAACACTTGAAGTATCTGGCGCAGGCATTGAAGTATGAATATTTTCAATTAATTGTTTAGCGGGTGGATAAGTTACATCGTTGCTTAAATAACGCATTTCCTGACTTCGCATTTGCTGCAAAGAGTTATTTGCAATACTTACACCAGACAAAAATAAAACATCTGTTATTAATGAACCGCGTATATTTTGACTTTGCAATTGACTTGCCAAATTTAATGCTTTAACTGGTTGATTGGTTTGATAAAACCGCATAGCTGCTTTAGCTAATAAATCATTTTTTTGAGTCGTATTATCACTATCACAAACTTGTTTAAAAATATTCAATAGCTCAGGATCATTCTGACCTTCTGCTAAAGGATTTTTTTTAATACAACTTTTTTTAAGTTTTACAGGCTCTAGTTCTGCTGCATGAGCACCTGATAGACCGATAATGTTTCCAGTCAGAGAAAGTATCAAAATACTTCGTTTCAACACAACTTTCATTCCTCTGTTTTCTTATTTATTCAAGGCTTTACTGAAAAGTTAATATTGATAAAACATTAAAAAATCAGTCTAAAAACCTTATATTCAAAAAATTTACGCGCAGTTTATCATATAAACAAACATATTTTATATAAAAATCATATC